>CALVTQ010000074.1 GCA_944362695.1 uncultured Clostridia bacterium | reverse complement strand
AGCTTGCCCAGCTTCTTGAGTGCCTTCGCGCCCAGCGTCGCCATGTCCATCAGCGACACGTCCTTCTTGCGCTCGCCGTAGACGTCCTTGCGCGTGTCGATGTACAGCTCGTAGGCCGCACGGATCGGCTCGGACAGCGCGCCGTCCTCAAACTCGATCTCGTCGATGGCGGTGAGGAACGTCGTGTGGCGGCAGTGGTCGGACCAGTATGTGTCGATGGCGCGCAGCTCGGTGAGGCTCGGGTCGCGCTTCTCGGTGTCGCGGAAGTAATCGCGGCAGAAGCACAGGTCCTCGGCGCTCATGGCCATGCCCATGTTCTGCACCATCGCGGCGAGCGCCTTGTCGTCCATGCTGATGAAGCCGTCGATCACGGCCACGTCAGCGGGCACATCGGCGTGCATGGCGAGCGTCTCGGGCTTGTCCATCGACGCGCGGCGCGCCTCGACGGGGTTGATGAGGTGCTTGGCGACGGCGTCCATCATTTCAGCCGTCACGCCCGCGCCCTCCAGCGCATAGACCTTCGCGCAGGCCACCTTCGGGCGGGCCTGATCGGGGCTGAGCAGCTGCAGGCACTGGGCCGCGCTGTCGGCGCGCTGGTCATACTGACCCGGCAGATACTCGACCGCCAGCAGCTTGGCCTCCATCTCCGGCAGATCCTCGTCGTACACCTCGTCAACGTTCGGTTCGGAGAAGATGATGCCCTTCGCGCTCTCAAGCGCCGCGTCCTTCAGGCCCTCCACGTCATAGCGCTGGAAGATGCGCACACGCTCAATGGCCTGCGTGCCGAGCGCGTCGCACAGCTCCTTGCAGAGCTGCTGCGCCGCCACGTCATAGCCGGGACGCTTTTCCGCATAAATTCTTCTGACCTGGCTCACGATATTCCTCCTCATATTCCGGCCCGGTTCCGCGCAGGGAACGTTCGTGCCGAATCCTGTGTTACAAGCGACAAATGCTAAACAGCACCCGCATTATAGCATCAAACGTTCGTTCTTGCAATGCGATTTGCGCCCGATTCGCCGCAAAATCGCAATTTATTTTCCAAAATTCGCAATTTTGTTCGTATTATTCCGAACATTGACAACCATTCTCCGGTTGATGTATAGTATAAGAACAATCTTCGTCGAGGGAGGGATGCGCTTGTCGTCATTTGCGCTGCGGCTGCTGGCGCTCGTGTGCATGATGGTCGATCACGCCGGGCTGGCGCTCTTCCCCTCCACGGGCCTGTTTCGCTGCATAGGACGCCTCGCCCTTCCGCTTTACTGTTTCCTTCTTGTTCAGGGCTACATCCACACGCGCGACGTGCGCGCCTACGCGCGGCGGCTGCTCCTGCTGGCCATCGTCTCGGAGATCCCGTTCGACCTCCTGATTTTCGCGCGCATGGCGTCCGGCGCGGAGCAAAACATCCTCTTTTCGCTGCTGCTGGCGCTCCTGTCGCTGGTCATCGCGGACACGCATCGCGGCAAGGCGCTCCCCTGCGCGCTCATGGAGATGGGGCTATGCCTCGTGGCGATGGCCGCGCGCGTGAGCTTCGGCTGGCTGCCCATCGCGCTCTGCCTGTCGTTTTATTACGGCATGACAAGCAGGCCCAAGGGCGTTCTGCTCGCCGCGTGCTCGCTGCTGCTCTACACCGCGATGCTCTGGCTCTCGGGCGTGGCGCAAAGCTGGGTGCTCGTCTCTCTCTGCGCGCCGCTGGGCCTCGTGCCGGTTCTGTTTTACAACGGCAAGCGCGGCCCCGCGTCGCCCGTGCTCAAGCTGATGTTCTATGCGGCATATCCGCTGCACATCGTCTTGCTGCTGGTGCTGCGCGGCATGCGGATTTTCCCGCCGTACTTCCTGCATTGAAGGCGTTTCTTCCTTATTATATGCGATATGACGAAAGCCGCCGGGCAAGCGCGTCCGACGGCTTTTGTTATGCCGATATGTATGCAAAAGCAAACCATACTGTCCCGCACGAACTCCGCGCGTCACGATTCCTTCTTCGCCCCGCGCTTTCTGGCAAGGGCAAACAGTCCCACCGCAAACACCGCGGTCAGCGCCTCGCTGACGGAATGGCCGAGCCAAATCCCCTCCGCGCCCATGAGCACGGGCAGAAGCGCGACCATCAGCGGCGGCAGAATCGCGCTGCGCATCAGCGACACGGCCAGCGAGCCCGCCGTCCTCTGCGTCGCCTGCCAATACGAAATCGTCAGGATGTTATACCCCGCGAACACGAATCCGCAGAAATACGGCACGCTGCGCGTCGCGGCGAACTCGATCAGCTCCAGATCCTCCGGGTTGAAGATGGTGTAAAACGCCCTCGACCCGACGAGCACCAGCGCATAGCACGCGATGCTCACAGCCGCGAACACCTTCACCGAAAAGGCGTACATGCTGCGATTGCGCTGCGGCTCGTTCGTGCCGGTAAAGTGGCTGAACACGGGCTGCAGGCCCTCCGCCATGCCCAGGAACAGCGTCAGAATCATCAGCATGAGATACCCGATGATCAGATACGCCGCCAGACCGACCTCTCCGTAGCCGCTCCTGACGATGCCCGCGTTATACACGAACGTGATCATGCCGATGGTGAATTCCATCACGAACGACGGGAAGCCGAGCATCAGGATGCGCCCGACAAACCGCATTTTCAGGCGGAATTTTTCAAAGTACAGCGCGCCGCGTTTTTTCAAAAAGTGCGGCAGCAGGATGATGACGCTGATCACCGGCCCCACCGCCGTCGCCAGCGCCGCGCCGCCGATGCCCATGTGCAGCGGCACCATGAACAGCCAGTCGAGGAACACGTTGGAAAGCGAACCGACCACCATCGCGACCATCGCAAGCCGCGGCTGGCCATCGTTGCGCGCGAGGCCGCCGAGCAGGAAGCTGTAGAGCATGAACGGCGAGAGTGTCAGGATATAGCGCATGTACGTGACCGCCTGGTCGTGGATCGCCTCCATCGAGCCGAGCACCACCGCGAGCTGATGGATGAACGCATTGCCGAAAAGCGCGATGAGCAGGCCGATGCCCGCCGCCGTCACGATCACGACGTTGAACACGTACCTCGCACCCTTACGATCATCGCGGCCCAGCGCGCCTGCGATCATCACGCCCGAGCCGGACGCCAGCACCATCGACAGCGCGATGAGCATCTCCACCAGCGGCACCGACACCGCCGCCGCAGCCATCGCGTCGCGGCCGAGCACGTTGCCGATGAACACGCCGTCCACGATGATGTACACCGAATTGAACAGCAGGCCGATCATCTGCGGCAGCGCAAACCGTGCGAAGATCTCGTGATTCTTACCGTGAAACATATGAATGTCTTCCTCCTTGGCAGTCCGCTGCGCTGCTATGGCCTGACGCGCAGCCGTTCGCCCCGGCGGGCTTCCCCAACAAAAAAGGGCCTGCGTTGTGTAACACAGGCCTACTACACAAGTTCCAGCCCCGGCGGGCTTCGGCGGATTTTACCGCCTGCGGGTCAGCTCGATGGCCTCCTTGCCGGTCATGTGCTCGATGGTCATCTCCAGCATGCACAGCCGGTTCATGGAACCGTCAACTTCCTCCGCGGTATTCTTTTCATCGGCGTCTGGCGCGTATCTTGAGCCCAGCGCCATCGCGGCGCGCCGCTTATCAATCGGGTCGGTGATCTCACGCACGCAGCCGAACGCAATGACGCTCGCGAAGTACGTCGTGTATTCCTCCGGCACCACGTCGTCGCGGTCGATCACGCAGAACGATGCCTTGCAGCACCTTCGTATCGCGTCGAGCTTATGCCCTTCCCGCGCGCTGTGGAAGATCAGCCGTCCGCCGTCGTACAGATAGCTCAGCGGCACGGCGTAGGGATACCCCTCGTCACCCGCCACAGCCAACACGCCCGACGTGTTGCGCCTCAAAATCGCCTCGGCTTCCTCCATTGGCAGCTGCTGGCGGCTCCTTCGCATCGCTCTGAACATCGTCTCACGCCTCCGTATCGCGCTCCGTTTTGCTTATTCTGCAAAACCCGTCCATCTCCTGCCCGGCGCGCAAATTGTTTTTACGCGAACACCACCGCGCCCAGCACGGCGGAAATCCCGATCAGCGTCATCGCATTGACCGGCTTTTTCTTTAATATCATATGGCCCATCGCAATCGCCAGCAGCACAGCCGTCACCAGCAGCGTGCGCACATCCGCCTGCGCGTTCGTCCGGGCGATCATCTGCAATCCCGCCGCGATGACCACGCCGATGATGCAGGGCTTGATGCCCGCGAGCACGGCCTGCACGACCCTGTTCTTCATCGCGTTTTTGAGCAGCGCCGTCACCAGCAGGATCACCACGAACGACGGCAGCACGACCGCGACCGTCGAAAGCACCGCACCCAACGGCCCGGCGCACGCCTGCCCCACGTACGTCGCGAGGTTCACCATGATCGGCCCTGGCGTGCTCTCGCTCACGGCGATCATGTACGCCAGCCGTTCCTCCGTCATCCATCCGTTGGCGAGCACCATCTCGCGGATCATCGGAATCGCGCCGTACGCCCCGCCGAAGCAGAAGCAGCCGATTTTGAGGAAACCGAGCACAACGTCCAGCATTTACTTGGCCTCCTTTTCCTTGCCGCGCACGAGCATCGCGCACACGCTGACGACCGCCGCGACGATGAGCAGCGAGATCGTCGTCACCCGAACCGGCAGCAGCCCGGAGACGAGCGTCCCGATAAAGCCGAACGCCAGCAGCCCAAGCGCCATGTGCGTGCGCTTCTTCATCTTGCGCATCATGTTCACGCCCGCCTGCAAAATCAGCACGCCGACAGCCACGCTGATGCCCGCGAACGCGTTGGCGATGATCCGTACCTCGAGGATTTTATCAAAGAACAGCGCGATCAGCTCGATCACGATCACCGACGGCACCATCATGCCCACCGTCGCCGCAATCGCCCCCGCGATGCCCGCGAGCTTGTAGCCCGTGTACGTCGCGACATTGATGGCGATCGGCCCGGGCGTCGATTCCGCGATGGCCATGACCGCGCTCAGCTCGTCGCTCGTGATCCAGCCGCGCTTGTCGATGCATTCCTGCTCGATCAGCGAGATCATCGCGTATCCGCCGCCGAACGTGAACAGCCCGATCCTGGCGAACACCTCAAACAGCTGCCAAAGCATGCTCTTTTCCTTCCCGTGCCGTTTTTGTAACCGTCAGCAGACATTATACCCGCGCGATACCGCAAAGTCAATTCGCAAAAGCGCGCAAAAACGCCGCAGGCGCTTAAACCTGCGGCGTCTTGTGCGTTTAATTACTGGTTGTCCGCGTTGACGGAGGAAGCCGCGATACGGCCGGAAACGAAGATCTCGACGATCGCGTTGCCGCCCAGGCGGTTGCCGCCGTGGATGCCGCCGGTGACCTCACCCGCAGCGTACAGGCCCGGGATCGGGTTGCCCTCAGCATCGAGGACGTGGCGCTCGGTGTCGACCGCCAGACCACCCATCGTGTGGTGCGTGGACGGAGCCATCAGGCGCACGCGCAGCAGCGTGTCCTCGAGGTTGTAGGTGTCCACGTTGTAGGTGCCGTCCTCGTTCTTCTCGACGTCGCCGATGGTGCGGGAGGCAATCGCCTTGCCGACCTCGCTGAAGTCGCCGCCGGTCATGATGGCCATGTCGTAATCCTTGATGGTCTGCAGGACCACGGCCGGATCAGCCGTCACGCCCTCGATCTGGGACAGCACGTTGCCCAGCTCGCTGGCCTTGCAGCTGTAATAGCGGCCCGGAACGTCCGCCTCGCCCAGCTGGATCGGGCCCGGGATCGGCTCGCTATGGTTGTAGATCTCGATGAACACGCCCTTGGTGCCGTTCATCTCGATGCCGTTCTCAAACTCGGCCAGGGACAGCACGTCGCGCTCGCTGCCCTCGTCAACAAAGCGCTTTCCGGTCGTCGGGTTGATGTAGACAGCGTAGTTGCCGCCGCCGAAGGCGAGGTTGCCGTTGTCCACCCAGCTGATCGGCATCATCTGCGTGAAGCCCATGCCCGTGGTGGCCGCGCCGACAGCCTGCGCCATCGTGATGCCGTCGC
>CALVTQ010000073.1 GCA_944362695.1 uncultured Clostridia bacterium | reverse complement strand
GATCTCGGAACGGCCAATAACAAGAAAAAAAACAACAACGGCATGCAGGCCGCCGAAGTCGATGCCCAGATAGTGCGTCTCCAGCACAGGGCGGGAGCCGAGGTCGCGCTCAGGCACGATGCCGGTGCTCGGCGTGGGCACCATATTGGTGGTGGAACGTCTCTGCGTCATGCCTTGTCACTCTCCTTCTTCGCCTTGTGCGGGATGATGCGGCCGATCGCGTTTTTCAGCGTCGGGTTGTTGGTCGCCAGCATGACCAGAATGAGCACGATGGCGTAGATCAGCATGCGGTAATCGCTGAATGCGCGCAGCATTTCGGGCAGAACCGTCAGCAGCGCGGCGGCGATGATGGAGCCGCGGATGTTGCCGATGCCGCCGAGCACGACGAAGACCAGCACGAGGATGGACGTGTCGAACTTGAACTTTGCGGCGGTGACGGTGGAGAAGTTGAGGCCGTAGAGCGCGCCCGCCATGCCAGCCAGGAAGGCGGAAGTGACAAACGCCATCATCTTATACTTGGTGACGTTGATGCCCACGGACTCGGCGGCGATGCGGCTGTCGCGGATGGCCATGATCGCGCGGCCGGAGCGGCTGTTGATCAGGTTGAGCACGACGAACAGCGTGAAGAGCACGAGTACGAAGCCGACCTCAAAGGTGGCCATCTTGTTGACGCCTGTCGCGCCCGCGGGACCGTTGACCAGCAGCTTGCCGGGGATGCTCGGATTGTTGAATGAGACGTGGAGCTTGCTGCCGTCCAGAGAGAAGTAGAGGCAGTTGAGCACGTTGCGGATGATCTCGCCGAACGCCAGCGTGACGATGGCCAGATAGTCGCCGCGCAGGCGCAGCACCGGGATGCCGATGATGACGCCCGCGATGCCCGCGCAGATGCCGCCCACGACGATGGCCGCCAGCAGGCAGAGCAGTTCGTTTTCAACGCCCATGCCCTTATTGAGCCACATGCCCATGATCACGCCGGAGAACGCGCCGACGCTCATAAAGCCCGCGTGGCCCAAAGACAGCTCGCCGGAGATGCCGACGGTCAGGTTGAGCGAGACGGCCATGACGACGTACACGCAGATCGGGATGAGCTGACCCTTGAGGGAACGCGTCATCTTGAAGCCGGGGATGATGCCCGCGATGGCGATCTGGCAGAGGATGAAGGCGACGATCACGATGCCGTATGTGATCAGGTTCGCCGAGAGTTTCTTGTTTGCTTTCTTCATGTGCTTCACCTCAGACTTTCTCGCGCACGGTCTTGCCCAGCAGGCCGGAGGGCTTGACAAGCAGCACGACGATCAGCACGGCGAAAACGAACGCGTCGCCCAGCTCGGTGGAGACATACGCCTTGCCCAGAATCTCGATGACGCCCAGCAGGATGCCGCCGACCATCGCGCCCGGGATGGAGCCGATGCCGCCGAAGACAGCCGCGGTGAACGCCTTGATGCCCGGCATGGAACCGGTCGTGGGCTGCAGCGTGGGATAGGCGGAGCACAGCAGAACGCCCGCGATGGCCGCCAGCGCAGAGCCGATGGCGAACGTCATGGAGATCGTCGCGTTGACGTTGATGCCCATCAGCTCCGCCGCGCCCTTGTCCTCGGAGACGGCGCGCATGGCCTTGCCGACCTTGGTCTTGCCGGTGAATGTGGTCAGCGCGATCATGATGACGATGTTGGCCAGAATGGTGACGATCGTCTCGCTGCTGATGAGCAGCTGACCGTTCATCAGAGAGAGCGCACCGAAATCGACGACGGACTTGAAGCTCTTGGGGTTCGCGCCCCAGATGAGCAGCGCCGTGTTCTGCAGGAAATAGGAGACGCCGATGGCCGTGATGAGCACGGCGAGGGACGGCGCCTGGCGCAGCGGCTTATAGGCCAGACCCTCGATGACGATGCCCAGCGCCGTACAGGCGGCCATGGCAAAGATCACGGAGACCAGCGGAGGCAGACCCAGATACTGCGTGGCGCAGAAGGAGACGTACGCGCCGATCATGATGACGTCGCCGTGCGCAAAGTTGAGCATCTTGGCGATGCCGTAGACCATCGTATAGCCGAGCGCGATGATGGCGTATACGCTGCCCAGGCTGATGCCGTTGATCAGATAGGAGAGAAACAATGTCATTACACTTCACCTCAGTCGATGGAATGGAACGTTTCGCAAAGTAATCAACGGTAATCGGCGGCATGGCGGTTGCCAACTACCGTTGATTACCTTCCAAATACGACGAAAACAGGCGAAAACTTTGGTGTCATAAAACGCAAATACATGGCTCCGGCACTACACCGGAGCCATGTACGCAATCGCGATGGCTTACTGAGCGCCAACGTACGCGCCGTCCTTGATGACGACAGCGGTCGGGCTCTTGGTGACCTCGCCGGTGGCGGCCCAAGTCATGGTGCCGGTCAGACCGGTGATCTCCAGCTCCTGCATGGCGGCGATCAGCATGTCGCACGCTTCCTCAGCCGGGGTCTCGGCGGTGATGCCGGCCTTCTCGATGGCGGCAGCCAGCGTGTAGATGGCGTCATAGGCATCGGCCGCGAACTGGCTGGGCACGTTGCCGTAGAGCTCGGTGTACTTCTTGACGAAGTTGACGGTCATCTCGTCCTGCCCGTCCGCGGAGAACGGGGTCAGCAGCATGACGCCCTCGGCCAGGGAGGTGTCAAAGCCCTCGATGGAGAGGATGCCGTCCATGCCGTCCACGCCGAAGAAGATCGGGGCGAACTCCATGGCCTTGGCCTGCTGCAGGATCATGGAAGCCGGGGTGTAGTAGATCGGCAGGAAGACGAGCTCAGCGCCCGCCTCCTTGCAGGAAGTGACCTGCACGGAAAAGTCGGTGGTATCGTCGGTGAAGGTGGTCATGGCGACGACCTCCAGACCCAGCTCCTTGGCCTTCGCCTCGAAGGTCTGGTAGATGCCGGTGGAGTACGCGTCAGCATTGTTGTAGATCACGGCCACCTTGGTGCCCAGCGTGTGATCGGAGATGTACTGCGCGGAAGCGGAGCCCTGGTTGGGGTCGGTGAAGCAGATCTGATAGACGTTGTCCTTGTCTGCGATGACGTCGGTGGAAGAGGCAGAGGGCGTGAGCATGAACATGCGGTCCTCATAAGCCTGCGCGCCGACGGCAATGCACGGATTGGTGGTGACGGTGCCAACGATCATCTGGCAGCCCCAGTCCCACAGATTGTTGTAAGCGTTGATGGACTTCTCCGGGTCATGCTCGTCGTCCTGAACGTTGAGCTCAATCTGGATGCCGCCCTTGGCGTTGACCTCCTCAACGGCGATAGCAGCGCCGTTGGCGACGGACGTGCCGTAATCGGCAGCCGCACCGGTCATCGGGCCGATGACACCGATCTTGATGGCGCCCTCAGCGGAAGCGAGGCAGGCGGTCATCACGAGGACGAGCGCGAGCACGGCCACAAGAAACTTCTTCATGGTGAATTCCTCCTATTCAATTTGGAAGCGTAAACAGCTTCTTTTTCGCATCGGCGACAGGTTACATGACGCCCATCACTGATGGGTGATATTATACAGCAATTTTGACCGACAAACAAGTGATTTACGCACACTTTTACTCATATAAAACGTGAAATTTATTCACTTTATGCATGGAATGGTTCATGAAATTGCAATTATTACGATTTTGCGCGCATATTTGACAATTTCATGACGGAGTATGCATGTGTTTTGCGGCGCAAACGGCGATGGGCGGTGCGGCGGCGTCACATTCCCCCCTGTACAGGCGGGCGATTTCCTTCTATAATATAAGAAGCCGCGCGAAGGAGGCTGAAATTGCGTTTACATCGATGAAGGCGTCAGCGAGAGCAGCGTCACCGACGGGGGATTGAACAGCCGGAAGAACAGCGGCGGGTAGTGCGAATCCGACGAGCCCAGGCCCGTGGAGACGTACTGCCACATGCGCCCGACCCTGCGCAATCCGCCGTAGCCGTCGCCGCCGGGGAACAGGCCGTAGAGCGGCTTGTCCGCAGACGGGATGAAGACCGGCCCCAGATACGGCAGGCGCATGAGGCCGCCGAGATAGTGGCCGCAGAGCATCAGGTCGATCTGGCCGAGCAGGCTCGTCCCGGATGCGGCGAGGAGCTCGCTGTCCATCGGCGGGATGTGGGAGAGCGTGATCAGCGCGTCCTCCTCGCGGATGGTCTCGCGTGCCTCGCGGATGCCCTCGAGCGATTGCAGATGATGCTTCGAGAGCTCGATCTCGTTTTCGTCGCCGCCGTCCAGCGCGCGCAGATACTGCTGCTCATACTGCCCCTGCATGGTGTCCACGTCGAGCGTCAGGTGACTGGTCGATGTGATCCACACGGTCTGCTCCTCGCGCGTGACGGCCTGCGGGGAGGAGAGCAGCTTCGCGCCGCGCTGCTGTGCGCCGAGCACCCACGGCGCGAACGGGCTGCCGCTGTCGGCATAGGCCATGGAGACGGGCTCCGGGTCGCTGTCGCCGGGGATGAAATAGACGGGCGCGGCGGGGTTGATCTCGCGAAGCGCGTCGATGAGCGCATAGAGCGGCTGGGCGTTGCCCTGCGGGGAGACCATATCGCCCGTGAGCACGGCCACGTCGTATTCTTTATTTTGGAGCATGAAGCGCAGAATCTCCTGATTCGGGCCGAACTTCGCGCCCTTGAGGTCGGAAATGTGCAGGATGGTGAAGCCGTCGAACTGCTCGCCCAGCCCCTTGACGGGGATGCTCTCCCCACGCACGAATACGACCATGTTGACGGCGAAGTTGATGGCCAAAATCCCTGCAATCAAAAGGAAAATCCACTTGATGACGCGGCGGATGGGCTTTTTCTTCTTGTGTGCGTCAAAAAAATTCTCGCCCGGTACGTCGGCGCTGAAGCCTGACGCGCGCATGGGAGAGAAGCTTTCGTAATCTGTGCGGCTTTGGTTGGGGCGTCTGTTCATCGGCATCATCCTTGCTGGCGAAGATGCCACTTATTATAGCGTATAACAGGTGATACGGGCAACTATATACGTGTCAAAATCGGACGGAAAGATAAAATTTTGAGTGCGATTTGAATGTAAATTATCTATATTACAACAAATAAATTGGAGGAAACATGGCGAAGGAAAGGACGATGTACGTCTGCGGCGTGTGCGGCTACGAGACGCCCAAGTGGATGGGCAAATGCCCCGGCTGCGGCGCGTGGAATACGCTCGAGGAGCAGGCCCCGGCGGCGTCGCAGAGCGCCCCGGTCAAGGCCAACAAGCAGCGGCCCGGCACGGGCGCGACGGCGATGCGCCTTGAGGAGATCCCGGAGGAGACGAGCGCGCGGGCGTCAACCGGCATCGGCGAACTGGACCGCGTGCTCGGCGACGGCGTGGTGGAAGGCTCGCTGATGCTGGTGGGCGGCGACCCGGGCGTGGGCAAATCGACGCTGCTTTTGCAGGCGTCGGATCACCTGGCAAAAAGCGGCTCGCGCGTGCTCTACATATCGGGCGAGGAATCGGCGCGGCAGATCAAGATGCGTGCGAGGCGTCTGGGCGTGACGAGCGAAAATCTGCTCATCCTCAGCGAAAACGCAATGGACGCCGCCGAAAAACGCTGGGAGGAAATCCAGCCGGACTACATGATCGTCGACTCGATCCAGACGATGTACAGGCCGGACATGGCGAGCGCGCCGGGCAGCGTGTCGCAGGTGCGCGAGTGCACGAGCATCCTGATGCGCATGGCGAAGACGACGGGCTGCGCGGTGTTCCTCGTGGGCCACGTCACCAAAGAGGGCGCGATTGCCGGCCCAAGGGTTCTTGAGCACATGGTCGACGTCGTTTTGTATTTCGAGGGCGACAGGCAGCACGAATACCGCATCCTGCGCGCGGTCAAGAACCGCTTCGGCTCGGTCAACGAGCTGGGCATTTTCGAGATGCACGAGACGGGCATGATCCCGGTGGAAAACCCGTCGGAGATGCTGCTGTCCACGCGCGCCAAAAACGTCGCGGGCTCGTGCGTGCATTGCGCGATCGAGGGCTCGCGGCCCATGCTGGTCGATGTGCAGGCGCTCGCGCTGCAAACGGCCTACGGCACGCCGAGGCGCACGACGAACGGCTTTGATTCCGGCAGGCTGGCGCTTTTGCTGGCCGTGCTTGAAAAGCGGGCGGGCGTGTCGCTGTTTAATCAGGACGTGTACATCAACGTCGCGGGCGGTCTGTCGCTGACCGAACCGGCGGCGGATCTGGCGCTGTGCGCGGCGGTCGCGTCGAGCGCGCGGGACGTCTGCGTGCCGGGCGACTGGGCGGTGATCGGCGAGGTGGGCCTTGCGGGCGAAATCCGCGCGGTGTCCCAGTGCGAGCGGCGGCTGGCCGAGTGCGCGAGGCTGGGCTTCCACACGGCGGTCATCCCGCGCGAGAACGCCAAGCACATCCGCGCGCCGCAGGGCATGCGGGTCTACGGCGTGGAGACGCTCGCCGAGGCGATGGCGATTCTGATCGGATAAATGAATAAAAAACCGGCGGGCACGTGCAAAATTGCGAGTCCGCCGGGTTCGTATTATTTAAGAAAAATCAGCGCAGGAAGATGCGCAGCAGGCTCGATTTGAGCTTGGTGTAGGGCATGTAGCGCACGGGCATGTCCATCCACGTGTACTTGTTGACGATGCTCTTTTCGTGGCTGAATGTGTCAAAGCTCTTCTTGCCGTGGTAGCTGCCCATGCCGCTGTTGCCGACGCCGCCGAAGCCCATGCGGCTGGTGGCGAGATGGATGATCGTGTCGTTGATGCATCCGCCGCCGAAGGGCACCTCGCGCAGCACGCGCTTTTGCGCGGCCTTGTCCTGCGAGAAGAAGTAGAGCGCGAGCGGGTGCGGGCGGTTGTTGACAAAGGCGATGGCCTCGTCGAGGCTGTCATATGTGATGACAGGGAGCACCGGGCCGAAGATTTCCTCCTGCATGACGGCGTCCTCGGGCGTGACGTTGTCCATGATCGTGGGCTGGATGCGCATGCTCTTGGGATCGGACGCGCCGCCGAAGACGACCTTCGCCGGGTCGATCAGGCCGCAGACGCGGTCAAAATGCTTGCGGTTGATCATGTGGACGTAGCTGTCGTTTGCGCGCGCGTCCTCGCCGATCATCTTCGTGATGTGCTTTTTGAGCAGGGCGAGGAACTCGTCCTTGACGCGGCGGTCGATGAGCAGATAGTCCGGCGCGACGCAGGTCTGGCCGCAGTTGAGCAGCTTGCCGAACGCGAGACGCTTGGCGGCGACGTCGAGCTTGGCGGTGCTGTCCACGATGCAGGGGCTCTTGCCGCCGAGCTCGAGCGTGACGGGGGTCAGGTGCTCCGACGCGCGGCGCATGACCTCGCGGCCCACGGTGACGCCGCCGGTGAAGAAGATGTAGTCAAACGTCTGATCCAGCAGCGCCTGATTCTCCGCGCGGCCGCCTTCGACGACGGCGACGTACGCCGGATCAAAGCACTCGCGGATGATCTTGGCGATGATGGCGGAGGTCGCGGGCGCGTAGGCCGACGGCTTGACGACGCAGCAGTTGCCCGCAGCGAGCGCGCCGATGAGCGGCTCCATCGTCAGCATGAACGGGTAATTCCACGGCGACATGATGAGTACCACGCCGTACGGGTCGCGCACGGTGAAGCTGGATGCGTGGAACTGCGCGAGCGGCGTGAGCACGCGGCGCTTTTTGGCGAAGCGGTTCATGTGGCCGAGCATGAAGGACAGTTCGGAAAGCGTCATGCCGGTCTCACACATGTAGGTCTCGGTCGCGGATTTGCCCAGATCGCTCTGGAGCGCGGCGTTGATCTCGTTTTCATTCTTGCGGATGCACGCCTGCAAGCGATTGAGCGCCTCGCGGCGGGCGGCGAGATCGAGCGTTTTGCCCTGCTTGAAATAATCGCGCTGGGCGGCGACGGTCGCTTGAATATCCATGATTTACGCCTCCATCAGACTGCGGTAAACGGCAGCGAGTTCGTCCTTGTCCATGAGCACGGGCACGGGGTAGAGCGGGTTGCTCTCCTTGTCGGCGTGACCGGCCATGGTGTCAATGTCGGCTTCTTTGATCTGCGCAAAGCCGCGCGGAAGGCCGAAATCGCGGTTCATATCGTCGATCCAGCCGATGAATGCGCGGGCGGCTGCGGCGTCGTCCGTCTGGGTCTCGGGGACGATGTCCGCGATGCGCGCGAGCTTGGCGAGCTTCTTGTGGCAGGCCGCGCCGTAGACATCGAGCATGCGCGGCAGGATCACGGCGTTTGCGAGGCCGTGCGCCACGCCGTACTGGCCGCCGAGCGAATGGGCGATGCCGTGGACGTAGCCGACATACGAGCGGGTGAACGCGATGCCCGCGCAGTAGGCCGCGCGAAGCATGCCCCGGCGCGCCTCGATGTTCTTGCCGTCGGCGTAGGCCGTGCGCAGATGCCTGGCGATGAGGGTGACGGCTTCCTCGGCCATGGAGCGGGTCAGCTTGTTGGTGCTGCGGCCGATGTACGCCTCCACAGCGTGGGTCAGCGCGTCGAGGCCGGTCGTGGCGGTCAGCTGCGGCGGGAGACCGAGCGTGAGCGCCGGGTCGAGCACGGCGACGTCCGGGATGAGCGCGAAGTCGTTGATGGGGTATTTGTGATGCAGCTTCGCGTTGGTGATGACGGCGGCGAGCGTCGTCTCGCTGCCCGTGCCGGCGGTCGTGGGCGCGGCGATCAAAAGCGGGGTGGGCAGAAGGATGTGGAGCAGGCCGCGCATCTTCTGCACGGACTGCTTCGGGCGGGCGATGCGCGCGCCGACGACCTTGGCGCAGTCCATCGCGGAGCCGCCGCCCACGGCGATGATGGCCTTGGCGTTCGTGTTTACGTACACCTCGCGTGCGGCCTCGACGTTGTCGATCGTCGGGTTCGGGGTGCGCTGTTCATAGACGGCGCAGGCGATGCCCGCCGCGGACAGCGCGTCCTCGAGCGGCTTGGTGAGGCCGAGGTCGCGAACGCCGCCGTCGGCCACGAGCAGCACGGAGGCGATATTCCTGCTTTGCAGCAGCGGGATGCAGTCGGCAAGGCTGCTGAGCAGCTTGGGCTGGCGATAGGGAAGCACGGGCAGCGCTGCGCGGAAGGCGAGCTGATAGACCCGGCAGTAGACTTTCTTGATCGGATTCATGGCGGTTTCCTCACATCGGTCAATCAGTATGCGCGCCGGTTGGGTGCTTAACTTAAAAACAATAGCATATTTGGAAATTGCTGTCAATTTGCCGGAAATATGCAATTTAGCTAAAATAATCAAAAAATGGCGTCAAAGGCTCGCTTTTTGGGCGCAAGTGTGATATAATATTACAGAAATATCTAAAAAATTGGAGGTATTGAAGCGAATGAACCGCGGATGGAAAATTCGCCTCGGCGCGCTGGTGCTGACGGCGCTTTTGCTGGTCTTCACGGCGGCGTGCGCGCTGGCGTCCGATGTGATCGAGGTCGACGCGTGGGCCTACACCGTCGAGGAGGACGGCTGGTACGATACCCTCGAGGAGGTCGCCATCTACATCGACAGCTACGGCGAGCTGCCGGACAACTACCTGACCAAAAAGGAAGCGCAGAACCTGGGCTGGGTGTCGAGCAAGGGCAACCTGTGGGATGTGGCGGACGGCTGCTCCATCGGCGGCGACCGCTTCGGCAATTACGAGGGCATCCTGCCCGACGCGAAAGGCCGCAAATGGACCGAGTGCGACATCGACTTTGACGGCGGACGGCGCGGGGCCAAGCGCATCGTGTTCTCCAACGACGGCCTGATCTACTACACGGACGACCACTACGAGAGCTTTGACGAGGTCGTCGTCGTGTGGGACAGCGACACGGGGCTGGAGGACAGCGCGTTTAACGACGAGTACTACACCGATTACGCCGGTTTCAGCGATTACGGCGATGACGAATACGGCGACGATGTGGATGAGGCCGTCGGCGACTTCATCGACTGGCTGCTGGGAGGTTGATGCACGATGAGGAAGATCACGCTCGATCTGCGCTGCATCCATACGCCCGCGGCGGCGCATATCTACATGCAGTACATGCTGAATCTGCCCGAATATTATGGAAGAAACCTCGATGCGCTCTACGACGTGCTCGCCCGCGATATGGACGAGGACACGCGGCTTGCGGTGCTTCTGCCCGAGAATCCCGACGCGGATATGGCGAAGTTCGTGCGCGGGCTTAGGCGCGTGCTTGAGGATGCCGCCGGGGAAAACGAACATCTGACTGTGGACGAAGCGTAAACAATGGAATAGGTTGACGGCGCCTGCGCTTATTATGCGGGCGCTGTTTTTATATGTCACAATAAAAATATGAAAAAAACGCTTGACAAGCCGGCTTAACTGTATATATTGTATATATACGGTAGGCGAAAGGAGGGGCGATGCGTGCATGTAATCATCAGCAACGCGAGCGGCGCGCCGATCTACGAGCAGATCGTCTCACAGATCAAGGCGGCGATACTCAAGGGCGAGCTGGCCGAGGGCGAGATGCTGCCGTCGATCCGGGCGCTCGCGAAGGATCTGCGCATCAGCGTGATCACGACCAAGCGCGCCTATGACGAGCTGGAGCGCGAGGGCCTGATCGTGACGATGGCGGGCAAGGGCTGCTTTGTCGCGGCGAGAAACCCGGAGCTGATCCGCGAGGGCGTGCTGCGCGAGATCGAGTCGCACATGACGAAGATTGCCGAGCTGGCCGCACAGGCCGGCATCGGCGCGGACGACCTGAAAAACATGTTTGATCTGCTTGAACTGGGAGGGCAAAATGAACGCGATTGAATGTAAAAGTGTATGCAAGCGCTACGGCGATTTTGCGATTGACGGGCTTGATTTGAATCTGCCGGAGGGCTGCGTGCTCGGCCTCGTGGGCGAAAACGGCGCGGGCAAATCGACGCTGATGCGCATGATGATGGGCGCATGCCGGGCGGACGCGGGCGAGATCGCCGTGCTCGGCAAGCGGATGACGGCGGGCAGCGAGGGCTGCGCGATCAAGGAGGACATCGGCGTGGTGCTCGACGAAAGCTGTCTGCCTAAAGAGATGACGGCGGCGCAGACGGGCCGGATGATGGAGGGCATATACAAAAACTGGGACGGCGCGAAGTTTGCGCAGCTGGTGAAGGCTTTCGGCCTGCCGGACAAGACGAAGCTCGGGCAATATTCGCGCGGCATGAAGATGAAGCTGGCCATCGCCTGCGCGCTCAGCCACAACGCACGGCTGCTGATGCTCGACGAGGCGACGAGCGGGCTTGACCCCATCGTGCGCGACGAGATTCTGGATATCCTCAACGACTTCACGCGCGAGGAAACGCACAGCGTGCTCATCAGCTCGCACATCGTCAGCGATTTGGAGAAAATCTGCGACTACATCGCGTTCATGCACAAAGGGCGGATAACGCTGTTTGAGGAAAAGGACGCGCTGGCGGAGAAATACGGCGTGGCGGCGGTGAGCGATGCGCGGTTCGGCGCGATGGACAAAACGGGCGTGCTCTATGCGATGCGGGCGCACGGCGCGGTGCGGCTGCTGGTTTTGCGCGATCTGTACGCGGGCGAGGCGCAGGGCGCGGGCATCGAGGACATCATGCTGCTGATGACGAAAGGAGAGAAATGCGCATGAAAGGATTGTTTCGCCAGAGCGCGGCGGGCTTGGGAAAGACGATTCTGGTCTATGCCGTGGCTGTCGCATTGTTCAGCGCCATGAATGCGGGCTCGTCGGTGCTGTATTTCTGGATGGCGTATGCGCTGATGGTGCCGGTGAGCCTGATGAGTCAGGACGAAATGGCCGGGTTTGACAGGCTGTGCATGATGATGTCGGTGAAGCCTGTGGCGTATGTGCTGCATAAATTTCTGCTGGCATGGGCGATGATGGGCGTGGCGCTGATTGGCGCGGCTGTGATGGGCGCGGTCGATGATCGGGCGCCGATGATGCTGGCGGTGTCGCTGATCACGAGCGCATTTGCCCTGACGCTGATGATGCACACAGGGTTTCACAAGAGCAGATGGGTATATCTCGCAGCGGTGATTTTGCAGGTGGTGGTGATGTCTGCGGTGGATTCCGTGATGACGGAACTCGGGCTGACCTCGCCGGCGGCGATGAATGCCGCGATGCTGGCCGTCGCCGTGATCGTGAGCGCTGCGGCTGTGCCGATGGCGGCGCGACTGTTTGAGCGGAGGATGACGGCATAAGGAAAAGCATCGTTATACAGGCGCGAAGCGTACATGGGGAGTCCGAGGGGTGAAATCCCTCGGGCAGGTCTGGGCGGCAGCCCAGCGTAACCCCAAAATGATGAAAAAAGTAGTCTCGGAACAGGCGTGCCTGCACGCCTATGATCGAGACGGCCGCCGGAGCGCAAAAGCAGCTTATACCCACAACCCAAAACCCACGGGCCCGCGCACACTTTCGGCGCAGGCCCTTTTACCGTCGCGGCAAATGTGGTATACTGTTTGCATCAAGCAAGGAGGACAAACGGTATGTCATGGACGCTTGAGGAAGCGATGGAATATTACGGCAGGCAGGGCGCGCCGGGCGACCAGCAGGCGCTCGTCAGCTTGCTGCGCGAGGCGCAGGAGGAAAGCGGCGGTATGCTGACGCGGCAGATGATCGGCGAGATTGCCGCGTATTATCAAATCAAAGCGACGCTGATTGAGGCGATTGTCAAGCGCATGCCCGGCCTCAAGCTGGCCGAAAGCGGGCACACGCTGGAAATCTGCGGCGGCCGAACTGCGGCAAAAACAGAGCGCTTGCGGCGTATTGCGAGAAGAAATGCAAGGGCGTGACGGGGCTGACGCTCAAATTCGCGCCGTGCATGCGGCTTTGCGGCAAGGGCCCGAACGTGAAGCTTGACGGCACGCTCTACACCGGCGCGGACGAGAGGCTGATCGACAGGCTGATTTCTGCAATCAAGTGAAGAAACAAAGGCGGCGAAAAGCCGTCTTTTTTGCGCTAAGGAATTGACAGCGCGCCCGCTCTTTCCTATAATATCAACGCAAAAAATTATGATCGAGGCAATACGCATGAAGAGCAATTTCGCAAAGAAACTGATCGCGTTTTTCAAGAAGGAAACGGTGCTGTCCGTTGCGGCGGTGCTGGCCGTGGTGTCGATGATCTTCAATCCGCCGAATTCGGAATACCTCGGCTACATCGACTTTCACACGCTGGCGATGCTGTTTTCGCTGATGGCGGTGATGAAGGGATTCCAGAACGCAGGCGTGTTCGTGTGGCTGGGCAACAGCCTGCTTTCGCGCACGAACACGACGCGCAAGGTGATGTTTGCGCTGGTGTTCCTGCCGTTTTTCTGCTCGATGGTCATCACCAACGACGTGTCGCTGATCACGTTCGTGCCGTTCGCGCTGGTCGTGCTGCACATGGCCGGGCTGGATCGTCACATCGTGCCGGTGGTCGTTTTGCAGACGGTCGCAGCGAATCTGGGCAGCATGATGACGCCGATGGGCAACCCGCAGAACCT
>CALVTQ010000072.1 GCA_944362695.1 uncultured Clostridia bacterium | reverse complement strand
AGATCGCCGAGCGCATCTACGAGCGCCACACGCTGCTCACGCGCATGCTCATGTCCCTCGGCGTCAGCGAGGAAATCGCGCAGAAGGACGCGTGCAAGATCGAGCACGATTTGAGCCCCGAGACGTTCGAGGCGATTAAGAGGCATGCGGCGCAGTTCAATGCGTGAGCCGCGAACGCCCTAATCATCATAACCCAAATAGGCACCGCCGCCCGCCGGTTCCCATTGAGCCGCAAACGCCGCGATGCCTTTTTTATAAACATAAACCACAGGAGGCCGCCATGAAGTCCTTGGGTTCCATGAAGAAAATCGACGATCTGCGTTCCGTCTGGCAGCATGAAGCGCGCGACTTTTCCAAGTGGCTTGCGCAGGATGAAAACCTCGCGCTGCTCAGCTCCGCCATCGGCATCGACATCGTTCTGGAAGAGCTTGAATCGCCCGTCGGCGGATTCAGCGTCGACCTTTTTGGCACAGAGGACGGCACAGACCGCAAAATCATCATCGAGAATCAGCTCGAGGAAACGAACCACGACCACTTGGGTAAGATCATCATATACGCCTCCGGCAAGGACGCCGAGGTCGTCGTCTGGATCGTCAGCCACGCCCGCGACGAGCACCGTCAGGCTGTGCAATGGCTCAACCAGCACACCGACAGCGACATCGGCTTCTTTCTGATTGAGATCGAGCTTTTGCAGATCGACGATTCGCTCTATGCACCGCGCTTCAATGTCGTCGAGCGCCCCAATGACTGGGAAAAGCAGGTCAAAGCCGAGGAGGGTCTGTCCGACACCAAAAAAGCTCCAACTCGAGCTCTGGCAGGCGTTCAGCGAATACGCACAGGCAAACAAACAGTTCACCCACGTATTCAGACTTCGTAAGCCGCTGCCTCAACATTGGTATGATCTTGCGCTTGGAACTTCCTCGTATCACCTTTCGCTCACGGTGAATACACAGAAAAAACGAGTCTGCGCAGGCATTTATATCAACGACGACAAGCCGACATATTGCAAATTCGAGAAGAACAAAGAAGCCATCGAAAGCATGTTCGGTACACAGCTCGAATGGATTGAGGCATCTAAGTCGAGCCGCTTCACCGCCGTCGCTTCCGGCGATATCGCGAAGAAAGAGACATGGCCCAAGCTGTTCGACTGGCTCATGGCCTCCGGCCTCAAGATGCGCGAGATCGCATTGACATTTGACAAGTGACCCAAAACGAAAGCAGGACGGCAAGCGCGCCGCCCTGTTTTTTTACTTATCCCAATCCTCGTTGACCGCCATGCCCTTTTTATACCACTTCAGATCCTCGTCGGTGATCTCGCGCACGACGCGGCAGGGCGTGCCGAACGCCACGACGTTCGCCGGGATGTCGTGCGTGACGACGCTGCCCGCGCCGATGACGCTGTTTTCGCCGATGGTCACGCCCGGCATGATGACCGCGTTCGCGCCGATCCACACGTGGCTGCCGATGTTCACGGGGAGCGAGAACTGTGCGCCCTTGTCGCGGTAGGCCGGGTGCACCGGGTGGCCGGTCGATGTGACCGTCACGTTCGGCGCGAACATCACGTAGTCGCCGATGTTCACCTCGCCGTCGTCCACGACCGTAAGGTTGAAGTTGGCGTAGACGTGGCTGCCCATGTGCGTCCTGTCGCCGTAGGCGAAGTGAATCGGCGCTTCCAGCCAGATCGACTTGCCCGCGCTGCCCAGCAGCTTGTCGATCAGCTCGCGCTTGCGCTCAAGGTCGGTCGGGCGCGTGTTGTTGTAGTCAAAGCAGATGTCCTTGCAGAGCTGTCGGCGCTCCTCCGTCTCGCGCTCGTAGGCCTGATCCTCCGCCGACGCGTGGCCGAACTCGACGTACAGCTTGCCGGTCTGCATCTGTTCCTTCATGGACATGTGCGTACCTCCCGTGCATATGTGTTTTTTGCAAGCACAGTATACGTTGCGCGGGCGGCGCTGTCAAGCGGGATCGCATTGACTTTTCGGCGGTCGTGGGGTATGATTTGGGGTATAGGACACGGGGTTGGCGGGGCGTGCGGCGTTTATGCTCTGAACCCGTCAGGTAACGCTTCGCTCCCTGACTACTTCTCTATATGGCTGCGCCATTTGGGGAGTACGTTGGGGCTTTGCCCCAAACCCCATAAGGGACGCTGTCCCTTAACCCTGCAAGGGCTTTGTCCGGGGAACCTTATAGTCGCGCCCTTCGGTCGCTCGTTAAGGTTCCCGACGCTCCGCCTGCCTTCATCCGCCACTGGCGGCGGCAGGCTCCGGTCCCCTTGACCCCATGTTCGCTTCGCGCCTGTTTCACGCTGCTTTACAGGTAATCGCGCATGCCCTTCACAAGCCGTTCCTCCGCAGCAATGAGATGCTTACAGGCGCTCTTGGCGTCCTCATCGGCGGCGGCATACTGATTCAGATACCTGCTCAGCGACTTGACGCCCATATTCCCGCCGTCGGTCATCAGCTCCGCAATCGTCGCGTCATCGCCATTTACCGCCATCGACAGGTCGATCTTCACCTCCGCCATCCGCTGCGCAATGGGGTTAGGCGCCTTTCCCTCGTCCCCGAACCGGTCCAGCGCCCCGCGAATCTCGCGCACGACGCCCTCGTGCTCCTCCTTATGCCGCTCAAGCAGCGCGCGCAGATCATCGCCCGCGTGCGGCAGCACCTCGTCAATCGCCCGCACGCCCATCGACGCACCCGCGTCGCATTCCCTCAACAGCCGGATCGTGTCCTGCTCAATCACGTCCATCATCCTTTCCTTTGATATACGCCCATTCTGCCCCGCCCACGCGCGATTATGCAATCCCGGAGGTTCATCATGCGCTATCTCGACGTCTTCACATTCCCCGACGACGAAACCGAGGTCGATTTCACCGTCCAGGTCCTGCGCAAGTGCTATTCGTCGTTCTACCCCTTCCGCATCCTGCCCAGGCATCACTTCGAGCGCATCGACTTTTCTGACGTGACCATCCTCTACGGCGGCAACGGCACAGGCAAATCGACCGCGCTGCACGTCATCGCCGAGAAGGCTCGCCTCGAGCGCGAGTCGCCCTTCAACCGTACGAGCTTCTTTTCCGATTACCTGAATCTCTGCTCGATGCGCCTGTGCGAGCCCATCCCCGACGGCAGCCGCATCATCACCAGCGACGACGTGTTCGACCACATGCTGCGCCTGCGCGAGATGAACGACGGCATCGACGCAAAGCGCGGGGACATGTTCGAGGAATACTACGAGCTCAAGCAGGCCGGCTTCCGGCTGCGCTCCATGGACGATTACGACCAATTAAAGCGCATCAACCGCGCCCGCAAGCGCACGCAGTCGCGCTTCATCCGCGAGGAGCTGGGCATGAACGAGCGCACGTATTCAAACGGCGAGAGCGCGTTTTCCTACTTCACCAACAAGATCGGCGAGAACGCGCTGTATCTGCTCGACGAGCCGGAGAACTCCCTCTCCCCCGCGAGGCAGCAGGAACTCGTGCGCTTCATCTCCGACAGCGCGCGCTATTTCGGCTGCCAGTTCGTCATCGCGACGCACTCGCCGTTCCTGCTCGCCATGCCCGGCGCGAAGATCTACGACCTGGACAGCGACCCCGTCACCGTCGCCAAATGGACGCAGCTTGGGAACGTCCGCGCGTATTACGACTTCTTCAAATCCCACGAAAGCGAGTTTGACGACGACTGACGCACCCCAAAAAACGAAGCGCCGCCTCAAAAAGCAGCGCTTCTTTATATTTCTCTCACTCTCTCCCCAAAATCCCGCAACGCTGCGCAGCAGCGTTCTGTAAAGCCGCGGCAGAAAGCGCGAAGCGAGCATGGGGAGTCCGAGGGGTGAAATCCCTCGGGCAGGTCTGGGCGGCAGCCCAGCGTAACCCCCGTAACCCCCGCCCCCGTCCCCGGTCACCCCTGGGTCAGGCACTTCACCGTCTCGACCACGCTTCGGATCTGATACTTGACGATGAAGGCGAGGTCGCTGTACTGCGGATAACCGCTCTTGAGGACGTTCAGAAGGGGGATGATGTGCTGTTCGGTCTCGTCGATGTAGCGGGCCATGCGCTCGGCGGAGTAACAGGCGGCCATCGTGGAGATGTTGGAGCAGCGGTCGAGCGCCTTGATGACGCAGGCCTTCGGGTTTTCGGCGATGCGCGCGAAGTATTGCGCCTTGGCCTCGGCCTTGGTCATGCCGTCGGGCACGGAGAAGCTGACCAGCGAGACCAGCTCGCGCACCTCGGGATCAAAGGGCAGCTCGTCAATGCCCGTGTCGGTGTCCTCGACGACGTCGTGCAGGAGGATCGCGGAGAGCAGGTTGTCGTCGCGCACGCCGAGCGCATGCGCCTGACAGGCCATCATCAGCGGATGGTTGATGTATTGCACACGGTCGGCGACAAACCGATTGGGGTTGCGAAGCTGACCGGCGTGGCGCTCGCGCATGTATTGCAGGGCGCGATAGGTCGAGGTCAGGCCCTCCGCCATGGCAAATGCGCGCATGCGGGTGAACATGTTGTCCTCGTGGAAGAGCCTGTCGCGGACGGCAAAGCCTTCGCCGGCATTCGTGCCGGAGGAGAAGAGCGCGCCGTAGGGCACGTTGAGCACCTCGGCGATGCGCATCAGATTCTCGATGTCCGGCAGGTTGCGGCCGTTCTCCCATTTGCTGACGGCCTGCGCGCTGACGCCGGTCTTGTCGGCCAGCTCCTCCTGCGTCAAACCGGCGTGCTTGCGGGCGATGGCGATGTTTCTGCCGATGACGGTGATATCCATGATGTACCTCCTTTGTGTGCTTGTCCTTCGTGTCTGTCGTATACAGGATAGCACGGCGCGCGCCCGTTTTCCATACGCCTGCGGTTGAATTCGCCTTGAGCATTCTTATGATGATTATACCACAGCATCGCCCGCAGCGCATACAAAAACCGTTTCCCGGTCTGTCTGTTTAAGCAGACGCGGGAAACGGCGGGATATGGAGACGGGGATTCCGATTTGGGGGATTCTGATTTGGGGTACGTTTTTTGGGGACGGTTGGGTTGGCGGGCGATGGGGGTATGCGCTTTTGCCCCGTCAGGTAACGCTGCGCATTCCGGGAAACTTTATAGTCGCGCGAGCGCTCCTTAAAGTTTCCGACGCTCCGCCCGCCTGTTTCCCGCACAGCGGGCGGCGGGCTTCGGTCCCTGACTGCTTTCTTAGGGATGGCTGCGCCATTTTGGGGAAACGTTGGGACGCTGTCCCAAACCCTGCAAAGAGCTCTGCCCTTTGATCCCGGCAGGGACCAGTCCCTGCACCCCTCTTCGCTTCGCGCCTTTTCCGTTGCTTTACGCTTACACCGCCATGCCCAGCTGCGCGAGCGGCTTCTTGAGCCTCAGCGCGAGCACAGTGGCGAGCACGATCTTCACCGCGTCGCCCGGCAGGAACGGAATCACGCAGTACGTCAGGCTCGTCATCAGGTTCATCTTCGTGAGCACCATGAACCACGCCGTGCCGAACGCGTAGCACACCGCCACGCCCACGACCATCGCCGCGCACAGCTTGGGGAACGTGAAGCCGATCCTGCGCGTCATCGCGCCGACGATCGCCGCGCACAGGATGTAGCCCAGGATGTAGCCGCCGGTCTTGCCGAAGAGCACCGCCGGGCCCGCGGCAAAGCCCGAGAACACCGGCACGCCCACCGCGCCCAGCAGCGCATACGCCGCCATCGCCAGCGCGCCCCACTTCGCGCCCAGCAGCGCGCCGCACAGGTGCACCGCGAACAGCGCCAGATTGATCGGCACCATCGGCAGCGGAATCTGAATCTGCGAACAAATCGCCGTCATCGCCGCAAACAGCGCGGCCGCGGCGAGCTTCCTCGTGGTATCGGAACGGGACTGCATAGAAGCACGACCTTTCGTAAACTTTATCGTTTGTCTCGGTTGACGATGCAGAGTATAGCACGGCGAAACGCGATTGTCAACCATGAATTCAAAGAAAGTTGACGCAAACCGCACGGGCGCTTCTTGTCATTTTCCCGTGTATCTGCTACAATATGCTGGAACAGGTCTATATAAAGAAAGAGAGAGATTTTGCCATGAACATGAAGAATATCGTCGCCGGGCACATCGCCGATGCCGCCCGCGCGGGTTTTGAGGGCTGCGCGCTGGACGCCGCCGCCGTCGAGGTCATGCTCGAGATTCCCCCGGAGAAGAAGCTCGGCGACTACGCGCTGCCCTGCTTCCGCCTCTCCAAAACCATGCGCAAGGCCCCGCAGATGATCGCCGCCGCCATCGCCGAAAAGCTCGCCGCGCCGGAGATCGAGCGCGCCGAGGTCGTGGGCGGCTACCTCAACATCTTCCTCAAGAGAAGTGCGCTCGCGGAGAACATCGTGAACGCCGTGCTCGAGAGCGAAGGCCGCTGGGGTTCCAGCAGCGCCGGCGAGGGCAAGACCGTCTGCCTCGACTACTCGTCCATCAACATCGCCAAGCGCTTCCACATCGGCCATCTCTCCACGACGATGATCGGCCATAGCCTCAAGCGCATCTACGATTTCAACGGCTACACGACCGTGGGCATCAACCACTTGGGCGACTGGGGCACGCAGTTCGGCAAGATGATCTGCGCCTACAAGAAGTGGGGCGACCGCGAAACGGTTGAGCAGGGCGGCGTGCAGGCCATGGTCGATCTCTACGTCCGCTTCCACGCCGAGGCCGAGAAGGACCCGACCCTCGAGGACGAGGGCCGCGCGTGGTTCAAGAAGATCGAGGACGGCGACAAGGAGGCCCTCGAGATCTTCACGTGGTTCAAGGAGGTCACCCTCAAGGACACCCAGCGCGTCTACGATCTGCTGGGCGTGAGCTTTGACTCCTACGCGGGCGAGAGCTTCTACAACGACAAGATGGAGCCGGTCGTGCAGGAGCTGCGCGACAAGGGCCTGCTCGTCCCGTCGCAGGGCGCTTACGTCGTGATGCTCGATGATTACGGCATGCCGCCGGCCATCGTGCTGCGCTCCGACGGCGCGACGCTCTACATCACCCGCGACCTCGCCGCCGCGTTCTACCGCCACAACACGTATCACTTTGACAAGTGCCTCTACGTCGTGGCGTATCAGCAGAATCTCCACTTCAAGCAGCTCTTCAAGATCCTCGAGCTGATGGGCCACGATTGGTCAAAGGGCATGGAGCACGTGTCGTTTGGCATGGTCTCCTACGAGGGCCGCGCGCTGAGCACCCGCGAGGGCTACGTGGTTTACCTCGAGGATCTGCTCAACAAGGCCGTCGAGAAGGCCCGCGAGATCATCGAGGAAAAGTCCCCGAACCTGCCCAACAAGGACGAGGTCGCCCGTCAGGTCGGCGTCGGCGCTGTGGTCTACTTCGATCTGCACAACGACCGCAACAAGGACATCGACTTCCGCTGGGAGCGCGTCCTCAACTTCGACGGCGAGACCGGCCCGTATGTGCAGTACACGCACGCGCGCTGCTGCTCCGTGCTGCGCAAGGCCGAGGCTTACGCGAATGTCGAGGCGGACTTCGCCACCGTCACCGACGACGAGGCGCAGGACGTGCTCATGCTGCTTAGCCGCTTCCCGGAGGCCGTGCGCAAGGCGATGGACAACAACGAGCCCAGCGTCATCACCCGCCACACGACCCAGCTCGCGCAGGCGTACAACAAGTATTACTTCGAGCACCGCATCATGGACGAAAGCGACCCCGCCGGCAGCGCCGCGCGCGTGAAGCTGACGCAGGCCGTGCGCGACGTGATCAAGACCGGCCTGTGGCTCATCGGCGTGGAAGCGCCGGAGCGCATGTAATTTTCCTATTATATATAGAAAAAACGGAACGACGAAAGAGGCGATCCGATGGATAACAGAGAGCTTTGGACGCTGCTGACCGACGTGGAATGTATGACCGCGCTGCGCCATGTGCAGGACAACCCGGCGATTGCCGCGATGATCCGCCTGCTGCGCCTGTGCGGAATGGATCACGCCGACCCGAACGAGCTGCGCGAGGCGTACATCGAGGTCTACCGCGCGTGGCTGTCCATCGCGGCGAAGGGGCGCGGCGGCTTTGCGCGCGAGGCCTTGGAGACGGCGCTCTTTGATGAGAGCCCGGCGGCGACGCTGTGCGCGAGCCTCGACCCCGACAAGCTGCCTTACAGCCTTGTGAGCTCGATGGCGCACGACCTTGACACGCTGGGCAAGCTGACGGCGATCGAGCCCGCCATGTGCCTGCTGCTGTGCCAGCGCGCGGGCATGATGGGCGAGACGGCTGCGCGCCTGCCGGTCTGGGAGCCGAGGCTCGGCGCGGATGCGCTCGACCCGCGCATGGACACGAGCATGCTCTCGCGCGAGGGCGTCAGGATCGTCACCGCGTTCTTCCGCAAGCACGGCTCCGGCCTGTTCGCGCGCTGCCCCGGCTGCACGTGGGTGGGCGTGAGCGACCGCTATCCGCTGGGCCTTCGCGGCATCCGCGAGCCCGACCCGATCCGCCTTGAGGACATGGTGCTCTACGAGCGCGAGCGCGGCGTGCTGGTGGACAACACGAAGCGCCTTCTCGCGGGCAAGCAGGCGTGCAACATCCTGCTCTACGGCGACAAGGGCACGGGCAAGAGCGCGACGGTCAAGGCGCTGCTGTCGAGCATGTGGCTTGACGGCCTGCGCATCGTCGAGGTGCCGCTGGCGCATCTGACGAACCTGCCGACGATCTTCTCCATCCTGCGCGAGCAGCCGGGCAAGTTCATCGTGTTCGTGGACGACCTCGCCTTCAACGATTCCTGCCCCGAATACACCGCGCTCAAGACGGTTCTGGAGGGCGGCCTCGAGGCGCGCCCCTCCAACGTCGTCGTCTACGCCACCAGCAACCGCCGCAACATCGTCCGTCAGCGCTTCTCCGAGCGTCAGGACGACGTCAACGAGCGCGACACGATGGAGGAAAAGTTCTCCCTCGCCGACCGCTTCGATCTGCGCCTGACGTTCCAGGCCCCGTCGCAGGACGAGTATTTCACCATCGTGCGCGCGCTGCTGGACGCACGCGGCATCGAGTACGACTGGGAAACGCTTCTCCCGCGCGCCAGAGCCTGGACGGTCAGCCACAACGGCTGCTCCCCGCGCATCGCGAGGCAGTTTGTCGACCTCATCGACGGCGAGACGGCCAAAGGCGAGGACGAAGCCGAATAATTCCACACGCAAAAGAAGCCGGACGAACATTCCGGCTTCTCTTTTTATGCCTTTGTGAATCTGCCCGCGTCACTTCGCCGCGAACCTTCGCACGTCCGCGCCGACGAACTCCATCGTCTGCATCCTGCCGGGGTTGCACAGGCGCGCGGCGATGCGGTCCTCGTATGTGTCGTAGAGCTGCGCGACGGACAGGTTCGTCGTCACGACGATCGAGCGGTTCGCGTTGCTGCGCTCGGCGACGATGTGATAGATCGAGCTGAGCGTCACGCCGCGCATCATCGGTTCGCTGCCGAGGTCGTCGATGCACAGCAAATCGCACGTGAGCATGTCCTGCACCTGCTCGACGCCCTCTCGCCCGAACTGGAAATTGCGCATCGCCTCGATGAGCTTGTAGGCCGAGACGATCACCACGCTGTATCCGCGCTCGAGCACGCGCTGGGCCACGCAGTTCATCAGGAACGTCTTGCCCAGGCCGCTCTTGCCAAGCAGCACGAGGCCGTTTCCCTCGCCGGGCTTGAAGCCGTCGGCAAACGATTCGCAGCGCTCGCGGATCTTGCCGATGTACCCGCGCTGCGTGTTCTTGCGGCCCTCGATGGGCGTGTCGGGGAATATGCTCAGGTCGAACGTGCCGAAGTTCTGCCGCTCGAGCATCTGCAAGCCTTCATTTTGGTATAGCCGCTTCATCACCGCGCGCTTGAGGCACGCGCACTGCTCGCGGATCGGCTCGCCGACGTAGCCCGTGTCCCGGCAGATTTCGCACTTGTACACCGGCTGCAGATAGTCCTCCGGCAGGCCGCAGGCGGTCAGCTCGCGGCGAATCTGTTTATTGAGCAGGTCCATCTCGCGTCGCATATTGCCGCTGATCTCCTGCGCCTTGGCGGGCGAGGCGAACGCCCCGCGCACGCCGGAGAACAGCGCGCTTTGCCGCTGCGCCAACAGCTGGCCGATGCGCGGATTCTTTTCGGCGGCCTCCTCGCGGCGCGCCTTCTCGGTCATCATGTTGCGCGAGCGCTGCGCCTCCAGCTCGGAGAGCGCCTCGCGCATCACGTTTTCCCTGCTGAGCATCAGTTCTCCTCCTCGTCAAGATCCACGACCATGCCGCGGTAATCGGCCTCCGTGTAGTTATGCCGCATGAGCGTTTCGCCCCTGCCGCCCTGCGCCGTCTGCGCGCCGCTCTTGCCGACGTGCGCCTCGTGCTCGCGCTGCGCCGCCTCGATGGTCGATATGCCCGCGCGCTGCCAATTGCTCAAAATTCTGCCGATGAACGGCATCGGCGCGCCGCTGCCCCGCGCGTATTGCGCCGCCAGCAGGATCATCTCCGCGCTCATGTTCATCTCGCCCGCCCAGCGGCAGAGCAGGTCGCGGTCGGCGGCGTTTGTGCGCTTGTCGATGCCCGCCGTCTCGTAGATCTCGCGCAGCTGCGCGTTGAGCATGCGGATTCTCGCGCTGTCCGCCCGCACGGCATCGGCTGTGCGCAGGCCGCGCTTCTGCCATTTGCCAAGCCAATTCTCGATGTCCTCGAAATTGCCGCCGCCCGCGCGCTTGTGGGCCGCCTGCGCCGCGAGCAGGATGAGGTCCTCGCCGCTGCCCGCGTCCTTCCATTTCTGTATGGTCGCGATGTCCTCGTCCGTCGGCGTGACGCCCGTCCTGCCGAGCTCGCGCAGCACGTCGCGCGCAAAGCCGCGTTCCGTCTTTTCCGCGCCGAGCCCGCCGGTGAGCGCCGCCGCCTCGTACCGCCCGAGCTGGTGCTGGCGCAGCAGGATGCCGTCGAGGTAGGCCATCGTCGGCGTGCCCTTTGTCGTCTCGCGGCATGCCTCCTGCACGGCCTCGGGCGTGAAGCCCCAATCGTCCACCCACTTGGTGTACATCGCCTTCTCGTCCTCGCTGGGCGCGCGCCGCTGGCCGAGCCGGGCGAGCAGCTTGCGCAGCTGCCCCTCGCGCTCCTTGCCGATCAGGACGATCTTCTCCACGTCCTCCACGGTCTTGACGCCCCGCTGCGCCCACTCGAGCGCGCGCCTGTCGGCGATCTTCATGGATACGCGGCCCGTCGTGCTGCTCTGCCGCTCGGTCTGAAGCAGCATCAGCACGACCTCCTCGGGCAGCTCGAGCACATCGACCCAGTCAAAGATGGTCTTGTAATCGTTGTCGCCGACGGTCTGCTTGTCGAGAATCCGGCGGATCTCCTCTGTGAAATGGCGGTTGTAGAGCTGCTCGCCGGGGTTTTCCGCGCGCGTGAGCGTCATCTGCTTGAGGTTGACGAACGCAAAGCGCACCGGGTTGTCGCCGATCTGGCGCACAAGGCCCTCCCGCGCCCAGTATTTGAACGCGCGCATGACGTCCTCCTCGGTTTGGTCGAGGTCGCGGGCCATCGCGGCGACGCTCATCCTCTGCGCCGGGTGGTAGCAGAGCATCAGGCCGTAGAGGTAGACCTTGACGAAATCGCCCGGCGCGCGCAGCATGTATTCGGTGATGAACATATTTTCGACAGGCGTCGCGTCAAAGACCGCCGCGCCCTCGTCAAACCCGCAGAAATCCAACCTTTTCCCCTCGCTTCGCATGCGTTTTGTGATTGTTTTATTGTATCACAACCCGGCCCGCGTTTCAATCGGCGAGTTGACAAGAGCGGCGCGCGCGTACTAAAATATAAGGAAGCAATCACGCGACGGAGGCTTATTCGCATGACGAAAAAGAACGTCCTTCTGTATATCGCGGCGCTGGCGGTGGTCTTTGCGCTGGGCTGCGGCGCAGCGCTTGTGCTCAAGACCCTCGACGAACGCGACGCCGCCGTCACGCCCCTTGCATCCGGCCAGATTTTCGACCTGTCCGCTCACGGCATCACGCTGCTCGTCCCCGAGGGCGCTGTGCTGCTTGACTACACCGAAAACAACCTCGAATACGGCGGTCAGGCGCGCTTTGCCGGCTGCGCGGGCGAGGGCGAGGACGCGCTGCACGTCTTCATATACGACAACGATCAGGGCGACGACATCTCCGCCTATTCCGCACAGGAGCTTGTCACCTATTACATGGGCGCGGGCGCGGGCGACGTTCGCCTTCGCGACATCGCGGGCCGCCGCTTCGTGTGCTACCGCTCGCAGGTCGAGAGCGAGGACGGCGCGCTTCAGGTGTGGGACACGTACGAGACGTGGAGCGCGAGCCGTCACATCGTCTTTGAGACGCAGCTGCCCGCAAAGGACGCGCTTTCGATGCTCTCGACGCTGACGTTCACGGAGTAAAGCATCATATTTCCGCAGGCCCACGAAAGGAGCGCACCCATGATTTTCAAGCGAATCGCCGCCGCGCTGCAATGGCGCATCCGGGCGCTTCTTCCGAAAAAGACGCAGCGCGCCCTCCTGCGCGATAATGCAAAGTATTACGCCAAACGCTTCTATCAATATTCCGGCGTGGCGAACAAGACGCGCGAAACCGACGCGGCGTATCTCACGTGGCTGGGTCACGTCGTGGAAAAGGGGCTCGCCATGCCGGACATGCGTCTGGGCTTCGGCGGGGAGCGCGTGCGCGAGCTGATCGGCAGGCTGGACGCATACCTCACCAACCACGGCGAAAGGGACTTGCCCTACATCGCGGGCGTGCACATCCTCAAGACATACGCGGCTGTTCACCGCGAGCGCGGCTTTGCGCTGGACGCGGACGTGCTCGCCGCCATCGACGCCCTGCCGGATGCGGATGTTCCTTCCGCTTATGACAAGGCCGATTACACGCCGGGCGAGTTTTTCGCCGCGAAAGATGCCGCGTTCCCCGAGCTGGCCGCTGCGCGAAAGTCCGTGCGAAACTACGATCCCACCAAGCCCATCGAAGTGGAGCGGCTCGTCCGGGCGATTGAAATCGCTTCAAGCGCGCCGTCCGCATGCAACCGCCAGCCCGCGCGCGTGCACATCATCACAAGGCGCGAGCAGATCGACGCGTGCCTCGCCCTGCAGAACGGCAATCGCGGTTTTGGCCATCTTTGCGACAAGCTGCTCATCGTCTGCGGCGACCTTCGCACGATCTACGACGCGCACGAGTTTTTCGACCTGAACACGAACGTGGGCATGTTCATCATGAATCTGTCCTATGCGCTGTATCACGAGGAAATCGGGCATTGCATTCTGAATTGGTACGCGAAGCCCGAGCAGGACAAAAAGCTGCGCGAGACGGCGGGGATACCGGAGCATGAGAACGTGGTGTGCATGATCTCGTGCGGGGCGGTGCCGGACAGGTTCAGGATTGCCGTGTCGCCGCGGTATGAGGCTGAGCATTTTTATGTGGTGCATTGAGTGAGGGACGCGGGGGTAGCTTAGTACAAATACGTCCCGGGGAACCTTATAGTCGCGCCCTGCGGTCGCTCGTTAAGGTTCCCGACGCTCCGCCTGCCTGTTTCCGCCACTGGCGGCGGCAGGCTTCGGTCCCCAATCCTCGCTTGCTTCGCAAGCATTTTCCGAGACTAGTCTTTTGCTTCATCTGCGGCTAGGGGTTACGGTTTTTAATATCAAATAATTGGGGTTACGTTGGGACGCTGTCCCAAACCCTGCGCGGGGCTCTGCCCCACGACCCCGCAAGGGATTTCACCCCTTGACCCCATGCGCGCTTCGCGCCTATATTCGATTCTTTTTATTTCAATTTTTTCTTGGAGGTTGTCATGGCTTTTACTCATTTACATTTACACACCGAATACAGCCTCCTCGACGGCGCAAACCGCATCGGCCCGCTGCTGGACCGCATCAAAGAGCTGGGCATGGATGCCTGTGCGATCACCGATCACGGCGTGATGTACGGCGTCGTCGATTTCTACACAGAGGCCAAAAAGCGCGGCATCCACCCGGTCATCGGCTGCGAAATCTACACATGCGACAACATGGACGACCGCAGTCCCTCCCTCGGCATGCGCTCCACGAACCACCTCATTCTCCTGTGCGAGACGCAGGAGGGCTACGAAAACCTCACCCGGCTTGTCAGCGAGGCGTGGACGCGGGGCTTTTACTACCGCCCGCGCGTGGACATGGAATGCCTGCGCAAGTATTCCAAGGGCCTCATCGCCACCAGCGCGTGCCTCTCCGGCAAGATCAGCAAATTGCTTCTCAACGGCCAATTCGACGCGGCCTGCGCGCACGCCCTTGAGATGCAGGATTTGTTCGGCAAGGGCAATTACTTCATCGAGATCATGAACCACGGCATCGCCGACGAAGAGCGCGTTTTGCCCGAGCTGATCCGCGTCAGCGAGACCACCGGCATCCCCCTCGTCGCCACCAACGACTGCCACTATCTGCGCCGCGAGGACGCCGACGCACAGGAAGTCCTCATGTGCATCCAGACCGGCAAGACCCTCGAGGACACCAACCGCATGCGCATGGAGACCCGCGAGCTCTACGTCAAGAGCGAGGACGAGATGCGCAAGGTCTTCCCCGAATATGCGGACGCCATCGAGCGCACGCATGAGCTGGCGATGCGCTGCCATGTCGAGTTCGAGTTCGGCGTCACCAAGCTGCCGCGCTTCCCCACCGAGAACGGCGAAACCGGCGAGCAGATGCTGCGCCGCCTGTGCGAAAACGGCCTTGCCGAGCTGTATGACCCGATCACGCCCGAGGCGCGCGAGCGCATGGAATACGAGATCGGCGTCATCACGAAGATGGGCTACGTCGATTATTTCCTGATCGTGCAGGACTTCATCGCCTACGCCCGCTCGCAGGGCATCGTCGTCGGCCCGGGCCGCGGCTCCGGCGCAGGCTCCATCGTCGCCTACTGCCTGCACATCACCCAGCTCGACCCGCTCAAGTATTCGCTCCTCTTCGAGCGCTTCCTTAACCCCGAGCGCGTCTCCATGCCCGATATCGACGTCGATTTCTGCTACGAGCGCCGTCAGGAGGTCATCGACTACGTCGCCCGTAAATACGGCCCCGACCACGTCAGCCAGATCATCACGTTCGGTACGATGGCCGCGCGCGCCGTCGTGCGCGATGTGGGCCGCGTGCTGGGCTATCCTTACGCCGAGGTGGACGCCGTTTCCAAGTCCATCCCCATGCAGCCGGGCAAGAACATCAGCCTCGCCGAGGCTTTGGAAATCTCGCCGGACCTCAAGAAAGCCTACGAAAACGACGAGCGCATCAAGCGCCTGATCGACGTATCGCGCACGCTCGAGGGCCTGCCGCGCCACGCGAGCACACACGCCGCGGGCGTGCTCATCACCGACAAGCCCGTCACCGAATACGTCCCGCTCCAGCGCAACGACGAGGTCATCACCACCCAGTTCCCGATGGGCACCATCGAGAAGCTCGGCCTGCTCAAGATGGACTTCCTCGGCCTGCGCACGCTGACCGTCATCCGCGACGCGCTGGACCTGATGCGCGATGCGGGCGTCGATATGCGCGCCGAGGACATTCCGCTGGACGATCAGGCGATATACGACATGATCTCCGAGGGGGAGACCGACGGCGTCTTCCAGCTCGAGTCCGGCGGCATGCGCCAGTTCCTCTCGAGCATGAAGCCGCAGAACTTCGAGGACATCATCGCCGCGATTTCGCTCTACCGTCCCGGCCCGATGGACTCCATCCCCCGATACATACAGGGCAAAAACAACCCGGAGACCATCCAATATCTGCATCCCAAGCTCAAGCCGATCCTCGATGTCACATACGGCTGCATGGTCTATCAGGAGCAGGTCATGCAGATCGTGCGCGACCTCGCGGGCTATTCCTACGGCCGAAGCGACCTCGTGCGCCGCGCGATGGCGAAAAAGAAGCACGACGTCATGGCCCACGAGCGCGAGATCTTCATCAACGGCCTCGAGGAGAACGGCGAGATCGTCGTGCCGGGCTGCGTGCGTCAGGGCGTGAGCGCCGAAATCGCCAGCCAGCTCTTTGACGATATGACCGCGTTCGCGTCCTACGCCTTCAACAAGAGCCACGCCGCCGCCTATGCCATCGTCGCCGTGCGCACCGCGTGGCTCAAGCGCCATTACCCCGTGCAGTTCTTCGCCGCCACGCTCAATTCCTACGCGGGCGACAGCGGGCGCGTGGCGTCCTACTGCGAATACTGCCGCCGCCACGGCATCCCGCTGCTGCCGCCGGATATCAACCAGTCCGTGCGCAAGTTCTCCGTCGGCACGGACGAAAACGGCACACCGGGCATCCGCTTCGGCCTCGGCGCGATCAAGTCCTGCGGCGACAAGGCCATCGACTCGATCATCGCCGTGCGCAAACGCGGCGGCCCGTTCAAGGACATATTCGACTTCGCGCAGCGCATGGACAGCGACATGGTCAACAAGCGCGTCGTCGAGTCGCTGATCCTCGCGGGCGCGTTCGACTGCACGGGCGCCAACCGCGCGCAGCTCATGGCCGTCTACGAGACCGCGCTCGACGGCGCAAACCGCACGCGCCGGGGCAACATCGCCGGGCAGATGTCCCTCTTCGGCGACGGCATGCTCGAGCAGGTCAATCCCCCGCTGCCCAATATCCCCGATTACGACCCCGGCACGCGCCTCAATTTTGAAAAGAGCGTCACCGGCCTGTACATCACCGGCCACCCGCTCGGCGAATACACGACCGCCCTGCGCATGATGAGCATGGACACCGCGCACCTTGCCGAGCTGATCGAGGAGCCGGATCACGGCCTGTCCGCCGACGGCATGCGCGTGACGATGGGCGGCATGCTCACCGAAATGCGCCAGAAAGCGACCCGCTCCGGCAACCTCATGGGCTTTGCGACCTTGGAGGATATGACCGGCAGCATCGAGGCGCTCGTCTTCCCGAAGGTGCTCGAGAAGCTCTCCACCGAGCTCGTTCCCGACACCGCCGTCATCTTCTCCGGCAGGCTCTCCATCCGCGAGGACGACGACCCCAAGCTGCTGCTTGACGCCGTCGAGCCGCTGCCCACCAACGAGCACGCCGAACAGATGCTCAAAAGCGGCATGCTCCGCTTCGACCCGAACGACTACGCGCCCGACCGCACGCGCAGACAGAGCGCCCGAAGCGCCGCCCCGCGTCAGGCCCCCAACGCCCCGCCTGTCGATGAGGTCGTCAAATGCGATAAAGTCTGGCTGCGCCTGCCGACCGACACCGCCATCGAGCTGGTCACGCCCGTGCTCGCGCGCCATCGCGGCCAAACGCCCGTCGTGCTCTACATCGAAAAGACCGGCGTCAAGCTGCGCGCGCCCGAGTCGCTGTGCGTGACGCCGACCAAGTCGCTCGCTGCGGAGCTGTCCGATATGCTCGGCGGCAAGAACGTCGTGCTCAAGTGACGCGCTTCCCCGCAAGAAAGGTATGGAAAATGAAAATCAACAAAGCAGAAAATCAGGCCAAGACCGAGCTGTTTGAGCGCATGCCCATCCCCCGCGCGGTCATGAATCTCGCCATCCCGACCATCGTGTCCTCGCTGGTCATGGTGCTCTACAACCTCGCCGACACGTATTTCGTCGGCATGATCAACGACCCCATCCAGAATGCCGCCGTCACGCTCGCCGCGCCGGTGCTGCTCGCCTTCAACGCCGTCAACAACCTGTTCGGCGTGGGCAGCTCGTCGATGATGAGCCGCGCGCTGGGCCGCCACGACGAGGACACGGTCTACCGCTCCTCGGCGTTCGGCTTCTATTTCGCGCTCGCGTCCGGCATCCTGTTTTCCATCCTGTGTACCATCTTCAAAGAGCCGATGCTCACCACGCTCGGCGCGGACGAGTACACCGCACAGGCCACGGCGGAATACCTCAAATGGACGGTGACCTTCGGCGCGGCCCCGGCCATCCTCAATGTCGTGCTCGCGTATCTGGTGCGCGCGGAGGGCAGCTCGCTGCATGCGTCCATCGGCACGATGAGCGGCTGCCTGCTCAACATCGTGCTCGACCCGATCTTCATCATGCCGTGGGGCCTTGATATGGGCGCGGCGGGCGCGGGCCTTGCCACGTTCCTCTCGAACTGCTTCGCCTGCCTGTATTTCTTCGTGCTGCTCTACGTCAAGCGCGGCAAGACCTACGTCTGCGTGTCGCCCAGAATGCTCGGCCTCAAGCGCAGCATCGTGCTGGGCGTGTGCGCGGTCGGCATCCCCGCGTCGATTCAGAATCTGCTCAACGTCACCGGCATGACCGTGCTCAACAATTTCACGTCGGCGTTCGGCGCGGACGCGGTCGCCGCGATGGGCATTTCCCAGAAGATCAACATGGTGCCGCTTCAAATTGCGCTCGGCTTTTCGCAGGGCATCATGCCGCTCATCAGCTATAACTACGCCAGCGGCAACCGCCAGCGCATGAAGGACACGATCTACTTCGCCTTCAAGATCTCGATTTCGTCCCTGCTGGTCATCGTCGCGCTGTATTACGCGTTCAGCGGCCAGCTCATCCGCATGTTCATGGACAACGAATCCATCATCGCGTATGGCACGAAGTTCCTGCGCGGCATGTGCCTGTGCCTGCCGTTCCTGTGTACGGACTTCATCGCCGTCGGCGTGTTCCAGGCCTGCGGCATGGGCAGAAGGTCGCTCGTGTTCGCGCTGCTGCGCAAGATCGTGCTCGAGATCCCGGCGCTGTTCGTGCTCAACTGGCTGTTCCCGCTCTACGGCCTGCCGTATGCGCAGCCCGTCGCCGAGTTCATCCTCGCGGTCGCGGCCATCGTCACGCTTCGCAAGATCATGCAGGAGAAGCCGGAGCAGCTTATCCACTGACGCATCGTCCCGCACATCACGCAAGAGGAGCGCACAACCATGCTCAAACGCATTTTTCGCCCGCTGATTCCCATCCTCGCCGCGCTGCCCATCGCCGCTTTTCTGCTGATCGCCGCGCCGGGGCAGAGCGATATCGCGCTGTGCGCCGCGCTCGGCCTCGTGCTCGTCGTGCTGGGCTGTGCGGTGCGCCTGCCCTCGCGCTTCTGCGGCAATGCCGAAACCGCGTGCGGCTTCTCGCTGCTCTCCTGCGGCTTCCTGCCCGCCGTCCTCGCGCAGCTGCTGTTCTATCCCGTCCTGCTCGCCGCTGTGACGCTGCCGCTTGGCTGCCTGCTCATGAGAAGGACGCGCCATCCCGCCGCGTTCTCCGTCGCGCTGGCGCTGGTGCTGTCCGCCGTCCTGTTCGCGCTGCTGCTTTTCGCGCTCACAGCGTGACGGCGTGCACAATCGCATACAAAAAGAGCCTGATTGCGCGTCAGGCTCTTTGTTTTTTCTTTATGACACCTCAACCGGCGATGGCCTTCACTTCCGCCGCGACAGCCGCCTCATCCGGCTTCATCGCCTCCAGCGTCCTGCTCAGCAGGTCGTCCAGCTCCCACCCGAGCATCTGCGCGCCCTGCGCGATGACCTCGCGCGAGCAGCCCGCCGCGAACGCCTTGGTCTTGTATTTTTTCTTGAGGCTCTTGAGGTCCATGTCCGTGATCGACCCGGACGGGCGCATCTTCGCGCACGCGCCGATCAGGCCCGTCAGCTCGTCGCAGGCAAAGAGCACCTTCTCCATCTCGTGCTCCGGCGCGATGTCCGTGCAGATGCCGTAGCCGTGGCACACCACCGCGTGAATGAGCCGCTCGTCCGCGCCGCCTTCGCTAAGCAGCTCCGGCGCTTTCTTGCAGTGCTCCTCGGGCCACTTCTCAAAGTCGATGTCGTGCAGAAGGCCCACCACGGCCCAGAAATCCGCCTCGCCGCCGTAGCCCAGCGCCTCGGCCATCCTGCGCATGACCTTGGAAACCGTCACCGCGTGCGTGATGTGGAACGGCTCGCTGTTGTATTTTTGCAGCAGCGCGAGCGCCTCGTCGTAATTCATGTTCATTTCTCCTTTTCTCGTGGTTTCCTTGCCCCTATTATAGTGGGATGCGCCCTTTATGTCAATCATTCTGCATATGAACTTTCGGAAATGACGGATTTTGAATCGTATTATGCAATTTTCATCCATGAAAATCAAATTTTCGACACGTTAAGAATATTTTATTCAGAATTTTTTCAAAATAGGGTTGACAAACATTCAAATTCCCTGTATAATCCTCATACGAAGGCGGGCGCTGTACCCGCCCGGCGGCCCCGCTTGCGCAGAAGCGGTCGCCGTCATGTGTTTCTCTTTCTTTCTTTCTCCTCTTCATCAGAAAAGCGTTCGGTTTCCGGGCGCTTTTTTGATTTACAGCACGTTTGCCAGCGACATCTCCTGCCGCTCGATGACGTGCTCGACCCCGCCCTCCAGCTCGCTCGCGTAGATCATCGCCGATTCCCTGTCCCCGCTCTCGATGGCCGCGATCAGCCGCGACAGCGCGAAGCGCACGTCATCCACCGCCTTGTGATCGACCGCCAGCTCGAGCCAGCCGCCGCGCGTGTCCCAATCGCCGTCGAGCGCGCGCGCCCTTTCGGCCGCCGCGTCCAGCCCGCCCGCGCGGATGTCGTCGAGAATCGCCGCCGTCCTGACCAGCGCGTCGCCGCACACGGCGTGGATCATCATCTGTTCGCCCGCGCACAGCGCGCCGAGCACGAGCGCCGTGAGCATCGCCGCGATGATCTTCCTGCGCATCTTACCACCTCACATCCTGCGCATCGAGCGCGTCCACGCGGATGAGCCGCCCGCCGTCGCCCTTCTCCTGAATGAGCAGTGAGCCGCTCGTGTCAAGCGCCGCGATGAGCACGTCCGCGTCTTTTTCTATCCCCTGCGCCTGCATGATCCGCCGCAGCCAGCCCGGCTCAAGCCCCGCAATGCGCATCGTGCGATCCTGCATCTTGCCATCTAAGATCAGCGTCAGCGGGATGCCGTCGTACACGCGCGGCATGCCCATCTCCGCGCGGGTGGCGGGCCTCGCGTCTGCGCTGGGGAAGACCGAGAGCGCGCCGTTCGTCTCGAGCACGACGCTCCCGGCCTCGTGCAGCCCGATGACGCCCGCGCTGCGCATGCCCTCCATGAGGTCGGACAGGTCAAAGCACAGCCGCGAGAGCTCCTTTTCGCAGATTTTGCCGTCGCGCACGAGCACGCTGGGCCGCCCGCAGATCACGCGCCTTGCCCGCATGCTCCAAAACGAGAGCGCGCTCAATACACTGTGAATCAGCAGCAGCGTCAGAATCCCGACCACGCCGCCGAGCAGCGGCACCTCGACGTCGCTCATCGGCAGCGTCGCGAGGTCGGAGATCATCAGCGTGATGACGACCTCATACGGCTGAAGCTGCGCGAGCTGGCGTTTGCCCATGACGCGCAGCACGACGGCGGTCACGAAGAACAGGATGATCGTTCGGATGAAGCCTGTGAGCATGGCGGCGCCTCCTTTTTGGCGTAGTATGGCGCGGGAGGCGGGGAAGCATGCGGGCGGGGCGGCGGTTTTTGGAAATGGCGCGGCTTCCTTTTATATGGGGGATGGACTGCGCCTTTCTGTTCACCGCACCAAAGGCTTCCCCCGGTTCGAATGCCTTGGCTTTGTTTTTTTAAGGTACTGGCGACGATCTGAATCTGTTGAGGTACGCCTTGCCGGGCGGTATCATTGTTCACCGCGCAAAAAAGGCTTGCAGCATATTGCAAACCTTGGTTTTGTTTTGGGGGAATAGTTACCGCGCGGCGGGGTTATCGGGGCATGCGCTGTCGGGCGATGTTTGTTCAGCGCACAGAAAAAGGCTTCCGGCGATTCGGAAGCCTTGGTTTTTTGTTTGTTGGGTATTGGGGCGTTTGCGCTTTGAACCCGTCAGGTAACGCTTCGCTCCCTGACTACTATTGTTTGGCTGCGCCATTAAGGGGGAACGTTGGGACGCTGTCCCAAACCCTGCAAGGAGCGCTGCTCCTTGACCTCGCAAGGGACTTCGCCCCTTGACCCCATGTTCGCTTCGCGCCTGTATAAGCAGCTTACGCGCGCATGGCGTAGCCGCCCTCGACCTTCTTCCAGACGGCCTCGCGCCCGGCGTGATACGCGCCGACGGCGGCGTGCAGCATGCAGATGCCGCGATCCAGCGCCGCATACTTCTTATAGATCGTATTGGCCTCCAGAATCGCGATGCCGCTCTTTTCCACCGCGATCGTCCACGGCTGCAGGTTCACAGCGCTCGGCGCGAGCCTTGCGCACACGACGGCTTCCTTCTGCCACTCGCCGACGGCGGCGAGCTCGTTTTCGTCCATGCCGCAGAGCTTCTTGAGGTCGCGGCGCTTATGCTTGGGCTCCGGGAGATCGCACTTGCCCAGCGCGATCACGCAGTGGATGACCTCGTCGTTCTTGAGCGACACGTTGCGGTTGATGATGTCCGGGTAGTAGCCCATGCCCAGCCAGCACGTGCCAAGCCCCATGCTCGTCGCCTCCAGCACCAGCGCCTCGCCCATGAAGCCTTCCAGCTCCATCGGCGTGCCGCGCTTGGCCACGACGATCGCGTACACGTCCGTGCCCTTGATCATGCTCTTGAGGCCCGGCCCCTTGAACATGCGCACCGTGATGCCCTGCCAGCTCACCTTGCGGCACAGGTCGCCCAGGCGGTCAAGCTGCGCCTTGTCCGGCGCGCCGGTGAAGCGGCGAACCGAGCTGCGCTTGAAAATCGCGTCATACCAGCTCTTTTCCAGTTTCAATTCAAACATCGTCTTCTGCTCCCGATTCTGCGGGCGGCTTGCGCCCTGTTATTTCATGCAATACTTTACTCTACCACAGATCGGCCCGCGCTGTCAACGCATGCGGCCTGACCGGGCGGCAGAATTTTGCGCGGCGGGGTTTGGCGGGTTTGCCGCAGCCGGGCGCAGAGCCGGAGCGGTCAGGATGCGGCGCGCCATGCGCAAAATCCCGGCGACACTTGCGATGTCGTCGGGATTTGTGTGCTTTGGGTTATCGGTATGTGCGGCGTTTGCGCTCCGCCCCGTCAGGGATCGCATCCTCCGGGAAATTTTATCGTCGCGATTTGCAATCGTTCGTTATAGTTCCCGACGCTCCGCCCGCCTGCACACTCTTCGCTTCCCGCCCGAATTCGATGCCTTACAGCTTCGCCAGCTCCACGGCGATCTGCGCCGCCGCGCGTGCGTTGTTGAACGCGAGCTGGATGTTCGTCTTGAGGCTGTCGCCGCCGGTCAGCTCGACAATCGCCGCCAGCAGGAACGGCGTGATGTTCTTGCCCTTGACGCCCTTCTCCTCGGCCTGCGCAAGCGCCTTTTCGATGACCGCGCTCATCTCGTCAAAGTCCATCGCGTACTGCTCCGGCACGGGGTTGCCGATCAGCATGCCGCCCGCAAGGCCCAGCTCCCACTTGGTCTTGGCGATTTTCGCGACGTCGGCGGGCGTCTTGCAGTTGAAATCGACGCCGAAACCGCTCTTGCGGCAGTAGAACGCCGGGAAGTCGTCGGTATCCATGCCCAGCACCGGCACGCCCATCGTCTCGAGGTACTCGAGCGTCCTGCCGATGTCCAGAATCATCTTCGCGCCCGCGCAGACGACCGCCACCGGCGTGTGCGCCAGCTCCTGAAGGTCGGCGCTGATGTCCATGCTGTCCTCGCCGCCGCGATGCACGCCGCCGATGCCGCCCGTGGCGAAGATCCTGATGCCCGCGAGGTTCGCCAGAATCATCGTCGTGGCGACGGTCGTCGCGCCCGTCAGCTTGTTGGCGACCACGATCGGCAGATCGCGCCGCGACACCTTGAGCACGCCGTCGGCGCGGCACATGCGCTCAAGCTCCGCAGGCGTCAGGCCGGCCTTGAGCCGTCCGTCGATGATCGCCATCGTCGCCGGGACAGCGCCCTGCGCGCGGATGACCTCCTCAACCTTCGCCGCGAAATCGAGGTTCTCGGGGTACGGCATGCCGTGGCTGAGGATCGTGCTCTCCAGCGCCACGACGGGCTTCCCGGCCTTGACCGCCTCCTCGATCTCCGGCGCGATGTCCATGTACTTCTTCAACGTTTCAGCGTTCATGCGATATACTCCTTTATCATGTCGTCGATGGCCGCGATGCTCATATCGCGGTTGATGGTGTCCTCGGACGATATGGCGACCATGCCCGCCGCCATCGCCGTGTGCAGCGTCTCCACGGCGCTTTTGCCCCGCATCGTCGCGCATATGATGCCCGCCATCGCCGCGTCGCCCGCGCCCGTGGCGTTGACCATGCCGCCGAACGGACGGTTCACGCCGCGCATCACGCCCTCCGGCCCGCTATATAGCATGCCGTGCGCGCCCATGCTCACGAACACGCGCCGCACGCCCTCGCGGTGCAGCGCCTCGCACGCTTTGGCGATGTGCGCCTCGCTGTCCGTGGGCAAGTCGGTCAGCGCGCTCAGCTCCATGCGGTTGGGCTTGACCGTGTCAAACCCGCCGATCAGCGGCCGCAGCGCCCTCGCCCACGCGGTGGACACGGGGTCAAGGTACAGCGGACGATCGCAGACCTCGATCAGCCGCGCCGCCGCCTCGCGCGAGAGGTTGCCGTCGCATACGACGAGCTCCGCCCCGCGCAGCATGTCCGCCGCGTCGTCGATCAGCCGCCCGTCGAGCCGCTTGATGATGTGCATGTCGCTCATCGCCACGAGCATATCGCCCGCGTCGTCCATGATGGAGACGTAGGTCGAGCTTCGCTCCCCGTGCACAACGCGCGCCGCGCTCATGTCGATGCCCGCGGCGATGCAGCCGTCGATGATGCTGCGCCCGTTGGCGTCGTCGCCGACGACCGTGACCAGCCGCACGTCCTCGCCCAGCAGCGCCAGATTCTCGCAGATGTTGCGGCAGACCCCGCCCAGCGACATATGCAGCGCGCCGGGGTTGCTGTCGCGCATGACGATGGGCGCGTCGCTCCTGCCGTGGATGTCCATATTCGCCCCGCCGATTCCGGCGACATAGCCCATGCGCTTCCCTCCTTCGTATGCCGCGCGCACCGCACATTTGCAGTCCGCGCGCGCAAAAGCTGCCTGTTCCCCCTTATTTTACCCTTTTTGCCGAAAAAAATCAAGAACAAAGCCCGAACCGCTTGCAATTTCATCGCACTTCCTTTATAATATTTCGCAATGTGTGCGGTCAGTCAGGGACAGGCTCTGGCCATGCCGTACTGGACAAATTCATACAAAGGAGTCATCATCATGGAGAATCAAGTCATCCGCGATGCGCGCAAGCTCGGTGCGCCGAAGATGCTCATCCTGGGCCTTCAGCACATGTTCGCCATGTTCGGCGCGACGATCCTCGTCCCGACGCTGACCGGCCTGAGCATTTCCGCGACGCTGCTGTTCGCGGGCCTTGCCACGCTGCTGTTCCACTTCCTGGCCAAGGGCAAGGTTCCGGCCTTCCTGGGCAGCTCGTTCGCGTATCTGGCGGGCTATGCGGCCATCGCGCCCAACGGCGAGGCTGAGCTCCTGCCCTATGCCTGCGTGGGCGTCGCCTGCTCCGGCCTGCTGTATCTGATCCTCGCCGCGCTTGTCAAGAAGTTCGGCACGCAGCGCGTCATGAGCTTCTTCCCGCCGATCGTCACCGGCCCGATCATCATCTGTATCGGCCTGACGCTCGCCAATTCGGCCATCAACAACTGCACGGGCAACTGGCTCATCGCGCTGGTCGCCATCGTGACGGTCATCTTCTTCAACATCTGGGGCAAGGGCATGTTCAAGATCATCCCAATCCTCATGGGCGTGCTGGTCTCCTATGTCTTCGCCGCGGTCATCGGCAAGGTGGACTTCTCCGGCGTCGCCGCCGCGCCGTGGATCGGCCTGCCGGTGAAGTTTGAGAACACCGTCTTCTCGCTGATCGGCAACTGCGACGGCAACCTGCTGATCTCCGCCATCATCGCCATCATGCCCATCGCGCTGGCGACGATGATCGAGCACATCGGCGACATCTGCGCCATCTCCTCCACGGTCGATGAAAACTTCATCGAGGACCCGGGCCTGCACCGCACCCTCATGGGCGACGGCATCGGCACGGCGGTCGCCTCCCTGTTCGGCGCTCCGGCCAACACGACCTACGGCGAGAACACCGGCGTGCTCGCGCTGACCAAGGTCTATGACCCGGCCGTCATCCGTCTGGCCGCGATCTACGCGATCATCGTCTCCTTCTGCCCGAAGTTCTCCGCGCTGATCGGCGCGATGCCCACCGGCACCATCGGCGGCGTCTCGCTGATCCTCTACGGCATGATCTCCTCCATCGGCGTGCGCAACCTCGTTGAGAACCACGTCGATCTCTCCAAGAGCCGCAACGTCATCGTCGCGTCCCTGATCATGTCCCTGGCGCTGGGCATCGCGTTCTCCTCCGCGGGCGCGGTGATCTTCAACATCGGCTCCGTGCAGCTCAAGTTCTCCGGCCTGGCCGTCGCCGCCGTGGTCGGCGTGGCGGTCAACGCCATCCTGCCGGGCAAGGATTACACCTTCTCCCACACCTACTCCTCCGGCAAGCCGAAGCCGAAGAAGGGCTAAAATTCCCCAAACGCAATCGCACCGCTTCCCGCATCAGCACGGGAGGCGGTGCTTTTTTGCCGTCTCGCAGCCCATCAAAAAAAGAGCCCGATTGCGCGTCAGGCTCTTTTTGTTTATTCGCTCATTCGATCCTGTGTATTCTCTCCCTCAGCCTCATCATCTTCTCATCGGTGCTGTGGATGATATCGGCGCACTCCTTGAGCTCCTTCATGATCTCCTCGGCGTCCTCCACGCGCTTTTTGTACTGCATATCGTGGTCGAGCGTCGCCCAGAAGTCCATGGCGATCGTGCGGATCTGGATCTCGCAGCGCACGGGCCGCACGTTGTCGGAAAAGTACACCGGAATCTCGACGATCATGTGATAGCTGCGGTAGCCGTTGTCCTTCGGGTTTTTGATGTAGTCCTTGACCGTCAGGATGCTCACGTCCTTCTGGCGGGCGAGCATGCGCGCGATCTCGTAGATGTCGTCGATGTACGCGCACAGCACGCGGATGCCCGCGATGTCCGACAGATTCTCCTCCATGCTCTCCACCGTCACCGGCTTGCCCATCTTCTCCAGCTTCCTTGCGATGGACGAGGGCTTCTTGAGCCGCGACTCGATGAACTCGATCGGGTTTCGGCGATAGCGCACGGCGAGGTCTTTGCTGAGCACCTCGAGCTTCGTGTTCATCTCGAGTATCGCGCAGTGGTAGCGCATCATGACCTCCTGATACAGCGCCTCCTCCGCGAACACGTGCTCGCTGTCGTTGGGGATGATATCGGTGTCGATGGCCGTCGGCCCGCGCAATTCGTTATTTCTCATGGCTGTCTGTCCCCCTTCGTAGGGCGGCGTGCCTTTACAAAGCGTTCTGCGCCTGCTCAAACATCGTCAGCAACTCGCCGCTCCCCGCTGCGTGCAGCGAATCCAGCCACGCCTGATAGTTCTCGTCATTGAGTTCCTTCTCGCCCGTCACGAACCGGCCGATGCCCTCGTCAACAAGCTCCGTCAGTTCCGCCGCCAGCGCATTGGCGCGCTTCTGCTCCTCGCGGCCCAGCGCATACGGCTGCGTCACCATCTCGCTCATGGGCCTCACCGCGAGGCTCTGCTCGAGCACATAGCGGTCGGCCTCGCTGTCGATGCTGCGCATGAACGCGCCCGGCGTGATGCCCGGCATCGTCGTGCCGGTGTACATCAGCGACTCGGTGCGGATCGTGTTGATCGTGCGCCAGCTGTCGGTCTTATACAGCCAATACCCGTTCTCGCCATACTCGTAATCGACGCCCTCAAGACCGGCAAAGCCCAGCAGCGCGCCCTCCTCGGCATACAGCGCATCGGCCCAGCGCAGCGCCGCAGCCGGGTCCTCGCACTTGGCCGTCACCGCGAAGCAGCCCGTCCAGACCTCGCCCAGCATATCGCGCCAGCGCACGCTTCCGTCCGGTCCGGCCAGCAGCAGCGGCGCATAGTCCATCACCGCGTCTGCCGGGACGTGCGTGAACGGCGTCAGCGACACGAGCAGGCCGCTGCATGCCGGCGTCTCGTCCTTGTCCGTGCTGACCGCCTGCGTGCTGTGGATGCCCGTGAACGCGCTCTCGCTCAGGATGCCCGCGTCGTACCAGCCCTTGAGCTGCTCGATGAACGCGCGGTATTCCGGCAGATCCGGTGCAAAGGCGAGGCTGCCGTCCGTCATGCGCGCGATGTTCCAGTCGTCGGCCACCACGCCGAAATACGGCAGCAGCCAGCGCATCTCAAACACGCCCATAAGGTCGGCCGCGATCTCGTCGTTCTTGCCGTTCTTGTTGAGGTCCCTGCCCCGCATCGCCGCCAGCGCCGCCGTCAGCTCGTCCAGGTTCGTGGGCATCGCCAGACCCAGCTCGTCAAGCCACGCCTTGTTGATCCACACCAGCACGAGGCGCTCCTCCTCGTTGAGCGCGGGCAGCGACGCAATGCGCCCGTCGTCGAGCGCGATGATCTCGCGCCACTCCGGGTGCGCGTCAAGCAGCGCCGTGAGGTTGGGCATGTTCTCTGCCATCAGCGGGGCGAGGTCGATGATCGCGCCGCTGTCGATCAGCGCGATTTCCTGCTCGCGCGTCAGGTTCGCCTTGAACAGCACGTCCGCGTCGGCCGTTCCCTGCATCAAGCCGTCCAGCAGCGCCGCATACTCCGCCTCGCCGCGAACGCCCACGCCGGTCATCTCCACGCCCGTGAGCTCGCTCATGCGCGGGAAGAACAGGCTCGTCTCCCACATCCTGTCCACGGTCTCGGTTTCAAAGCCCGTCGCCTTCATCGCGCCGCTCGCGTCGGCCTGCTCCGCGTTCTCCGCAAGCGCCATCGCGCCCGTCAGACACAGCGCCAGCATCAGCGCCGCCAAAATCCATTTCTTCATATTTTGCCTCCGTTGCCGCCGCCGCGCCTTGCGCCTGCCCTGCGGCATTTTCTTCTGTTTACATTATATCACAAAATGCCCGCGAGAGAAAGAGTAATGCGCGCGGGTCAGGGCAAACTATCCGCAAAGCGTCTATTTTCTTCGGCGCGGCCATATCCTGTGGGCGGAGGCGATGGCATGAAGGCGACATTGTTGGCGGGCTGGCGGGCGCGGCGCGTCGTTTTGGCGGGCGGCGCGGACGGCCTGTGCCTGTGGATGCAGGCGATGCTCGGCGAGCTCGGCGCGAAGGTCGTGCGCATCGGCGCGCATGCGGACACGCAGACGCTCTGCCGGGCCCTGAGCTCGGGCCGCACGAGCGCCCTGATCGTCCCGTGCGCCCATCGCCTCGCGGGGGAGGACGTCTGCGCGCAGCTCGCGTCGCTTCGCGTTCTGCTGGGCGAGGCGCGCGAGGCAGGCGTGCCGCTGGTCATGCTCCTTTCCGACGAGGACGTCTATCTGCGCGGCGCAAATCCTTATCCCGCATGCGAGGACGACGCCCCCGGCGGGCAGACATCTTCCGGCCTCGTCCAGTCCGTCCTTCAGCTCTACGCCCTCGGCGAGGCGCGCGGCCTGATGGGCGATGCGGTCGGCGTCGTCTGCGTGCGCCACATGCCCGCGCTGGGCTGCGGCCATCCCGCCGTGGCGCAGTACGCCGCGTGGTGCGATGCGCTGCTCGCGGGCGATGTGCTGACCGTCGGGCATCCGGCGGCGCAGGGGATATTCGTGCATCCGCTGGACATCGCGGCCTGTGCGCTTACCATCGGCGCGCAGCACCTGCTCACCCCCGCGCCCGGCGCATACAACATCGGCACGGACGCCCGCAGCCTCATCCCCAACCGCAGCGCCGCCCTGCGCCTGATCACGTCCTGCGGCGGCACGCGCCCCATCCGCGAGACAGCCCCGCCCTGCGCGCCCATGCCCGGCCCTCTGGACGGCACGAAGGCCCGCCTGCGCTTCGGCATCCGCACGCGCATCGACGCCGCGCAGGCCCTCGCGCTCTATTTCGATCAAATGGCGGCAGCATCTCGCGGCGAGCTGTCCGCATGCATGGCGCGCCAGATCCGCGAGTACATCGGCGCGCTGACGTAAATAAAGAAGCGGGCTGTCCCGGCGTTGGGGCAGTCCGCCTTTGCATGCGATAAAAAAACGGGAGCCGAATCGCTTCGGTTCCCGGTATAGCCTGTGGCTTACGCGTTCTTGGCGATCTCCACGAGCTTGGCGAACGCCGCGGCGTCGTTGACGGCCAGATCGGCGAGCACCTTGCGGTTGAGGTCGACACCGGCCTTCTTCAGGCCGCAGATGAACTTGGAGTAGGACAGACCGTTGATGCGGGCCGCCGCGTTGATACGGGCGATCCAGAGCTGACGGAAGTCGCGCTTGCGCAGCTTGCGGCCGATGTAGGCGTAGCGCAGGGAGCGCATCACCTGCTCCTTCGCGGCGCGATACTGCTTGGACTTGGAGCCGTAGTAGCCCTTCGCCAGCTTCATGATCTTCCTGCGCTTCTTATGGGCATTGACTGCCGCTTTGATTCTTGCCATGATTAACCCTCCTTGCTGGCTTGTGGCTTACTTGTACGGGATGAGCTTCTTCATCGTGCCGGCGTAGCTGGAAGAGACATACGCGGTGCGGCGAAGATTGCGCTTGGTCTTGCGGGTCTTCTTGTTGAGGATGTGGCGCTTGAAAGCC
>CALVTQ010000071.1 GCA_944362695.1 uncultured Clostridia bacterium | reverse complement strand
AACCGGCGTGTACAGGATAAACTCAGCCGCGGAACGCTGCTCTTTGACGGCGCGACGGGCACGTTCGCCAAGACGCTGCCGGGCTGGCCGGACGGGCCGGTCGAGCTGGCCTGCGTGAGCGCACCGGACGCGGTGCTCGGCCTTCACAGGGCGTACCTGAACGCGGGCAGCGCGGCGGTCAAGACGAACACGTTTGCGGCGCACGTCGGCCTCGCCTGTGAGGATGCGGCGCAGCAAAAGCGCGTGATCGCGGCGGCGGCGGAGCTGGCCATGCACGCAGCGCAGCCCTTTGATGCGCTCGTCTTCGGCGACATCGGCCCCGCACCCGACGGCAGCGACCCGCGCGTGGCATACACGGCGATGGCGGATGTGATGCTCGCGGCGGGGCTCGACTGCTTCCTGTTTGAGACGATGGGCAGCGACGAGGGCGTCGCCGAAACCGCGTCGTATATCAGAAGCCACAGGCCGGACGCGTTCATCGCGGTGTCGTTCGCGGCGGACCCGGACGGCTTCACGCGAGCGGGCGAGGTCGTGGACAGCCTGATCGAGCGGATGGAGGGCTGCGCGGACGTAGACGCTGTGGGCCTCAACTGCATATGCGGCGCGTATCATATGATGAAACGCCTCTGCGAGCTGCCCCCGGCGAAGAAAATCCGCATGGCGATGCCCAACGCGGGCTATCCGCATGTGATCGACGGGCGCATGTACTACGACAGCGACCCTGCGTATTACGCCCAACAGGTGGCCGCATGCGCCGCGCATGGGGCATGCATCGTCGGCGGCTGCTGCGGCACGACGCCCGAGCACATCCGCCAGACGGCGAAGATGCTCGACAAGAAACGAATCGCGCCGCGCGTGGTCAGCGAAAGGAAAAACGACGAGCACGCCGAGTGCCGAAGTGGGCTGTATCGCAAGCTGAAGGAGGGCAAGCGCGTCGTGCTGGTGGAGCTCGACCCGCCCAAGGACGCGGGCATTGCGCCGTTCATCGACGGGGCGAAGCGGCTCGTGCGCGCAGGCGCGGACGCCATCACGGTCGCCGATTGTCCGATCGGGCGCGCGCGGATGGACTCGAGCCTGCTCTCCTGCAAGCTGACGCGCGAATACGGCATCGAGGCCGTGCCGCACATGACCTGCCGTGACCGCAACGTCAACGCGACGAAGGCGCTGCTGCTCGGCCTTTCGATGGAGGGCGTGCACAACGTGCTCGCGGTGACGGGCGACCCTGTGCCCACCAGCGACCGCGGGAGCATCAAGAGCGTGTTCCAGTTCAATTCGCGCGTGCTGGCGCGGTTCGTGTGCAGTCTGGCTCGCAGCGGCGAGGCGGAGCCGTTCCTGCTGTGCGGCGCGCTCAACGTCAACGCGGTGAACTTTGACGCGGAGCTCGAGCGGGCGCGCGACAAGGAGCGCTGCGGCATGACGGCGTTTCTGACGCAGCCTGTGCTCAGCGAGCGTGCGGCCGAAAACATGGAAAAGGCGCGCAGGGAACTCACCGGCTGGCTGATCGGCGGCATTTTCCCCGTCGTGAGCGAAAAAAATGCCCGCTTCCTGCAAAGCGAGGTCGCGGGCATTGAACTTGACGAGGCTGTTGCCGGTGCATACGCCGGGCTTGACCGGGCGGCGGGCGAGGACATGGCCGTGCGCCTGTGCGCAGACGCGGCGAGGCGAATTGCGCCGGTTGTGGACGGTTACTACATCATGACGCCGTTCCAGCGCGTGGGGCTGGTCGAGCGCGTGATTGAGGAAATCGCGAAAATCGAAGCTCAGCGGTGATGGATGAGGCCGAGCACCGCGCCGCAGATGCCGCCGACGATGTGCGACAGATGCGACACATTGCCGGTGGAGAACAGGCCGCCGACGATCTCCTGCGAGAGATAGAGCACGGCGACGAACACGAGCGTCAGCGGGATCTCGCCGGCCTTCGCGCCGCTGGTGGACGCCAGGAAGATGAGCATGTAGACGATGCCGCTGGCGCCCAAAAGCATGGCGTTGCCGCCGAAGACGATGTGGAACAGGCCGGATATGACGGCAGTCACGGCAAACATGAACAGAAGACGCCAGCTGCCGTAGCGCTCCTCGACGATCGGGCCGAGGGCGAGGATGAGCGCCATATTGCCCACGTAATGGCCGAAATCCGAATGGCCGAGCATGTGGCAGAACAGGCGCACGAACGCCAACGGATTGAGGAAGCTCGAGCGGTAGACGCTGAACACGAGGCGGTTGGATGTGCCGCCGGTCAGCGTGTTGAGCCCGAGCGCCGCCAGAGAAAGCAGTGCGAAGCAGAGCACCGCGGGCGCATTGAATGTGAATATGATTTTGCGTTTCTTCATTATATATGTCTCCCGTCGCAGTCTGATTATTCGTGATAAACCGAAAACAGTATAACATGCCCGGACGCTGGCTTCAAGGCGTCCGGGCAAAATTTATGTTTATGGGAAATTTGAGATCGCGGGCAGGAGGTCGCGCAGGAAATCGAGCGGCCCTGCGCCTGCGCTGGCGACCTGGGCGAGCTGCACGGCCTGTTCGCCTTCCAGCCAGACGCCCTGCTTGAGCAGTTCCTCGTGAATCGGGATGATGCGGTATGTGTAGAGCACGCCGGGCGCGGCGCTCGTGTCGAGATACGACAGCGACTGGCCGCCCGAGGCGACCATCTCCGTGAGGATGACGGACTCGCCGACGGCATCGCGCTGGATGCGGTAACGCGCGCTCGACGTGGCCTTGAAGTGCAGCTCGGGATAGCCCGCAGCGCTGTGCGCCACGTAGAACGAGGATGCGGCGGGCGGGGCCTGCCACAGGTCCGATACGGCATAGGGACGGTTGGATGCGGAGAAGATCTCGCCGAAGCGGGAATCCTTGGGCGTTTGATCGCTGGCGAGCATGACGGAGCCGCGCGAGGCGATGGCCTGCTTGTCAAGCGTCAGCCAGACGAGGCCCTCGGGCTGCGTGAAATCGGGTTTGTCGCGGCCCTCGTAGACGCGCCTGAAGAACGCGGCGGCGACGGAGGCCGTGTTGCGTCCGCCGGTGATGCCGTTGGGAATCTTGTGCTGCGCGTCGGTCTGGTCAAAGCCCATCCAGACGGCGACGGAGATCTCCGGATTGTAGGCGGCCATCCAGATATCGCGGTTGCCGCCGGTCATGGAGACGGTGCCCGTCTTGCCGGCGACGGGCGTGTTGGCCGAGAGCATGCGCGTGCCCGTGCCGCTGGTCACGACGGACTGGAGCATCGAGGTCATCAGATACGCGTCCTGCGCGGAGATGACGGCCTCACCGGTCACCTCGTGTTCATAGAGCACGTCGCCGGAAGGGGAAACGATGCGTTCGATGCAGTACGGCTCGTGATAGACGCCGCCGTTGGCGAAGGGAACGTAGCCCGCCGCGAGCTCGACGGGCGTGACGCCGTATGTCATTGAGCCGAGGGCGAGCGAGAGATTGCGGTCGGTGTCCTCGGTCGGGATGCCCATCTTGTTGAGATAGCGGATGGCGGTGTCGATGCCGATCTCGTCGAGCAGGCGCACGGCGGTCGTGTTCAGCGAATTGCGCAGCGCTGTGCGCATGGTGACGCGGCCATAGTAGCGGTCGCCCGCGTTCTGCGGGGTGTAGCTGCCGAAGCTCGTCTTTTCATCCAGCAGCACGGAGGCGGTCGTGTAGCCCAGCTCGAGCGCGGGGCCGTAGACCGAGAGGGGCTTTAAGGCCGAACCGGGTTGGCGGCGCATCTGCGTGGCGCGGTTGAGGCCGCGCTTGGTCGTGTAGTCGCGCCCGCCGATCAGGCAGAGAATCGCGCCCGTCTGCGTGTCGATGGCGGCCATGGCGCTTTGCGTGGGCGTGCCGTCGGATGCATTGGCCGGGAAGAGGCTCCCATCGCTGTACACGGCGTCGGCGGCGGCCTGAAGCGCGGGATCATACGCGGTGTAAATCGTGTAGCCGCCGGAGATGACCTCGTCGGCGGTCTGGGCGAGGATGGTCTGGCTCTGGCGCAGCACCTCGTCGACGTACCAGTTGTAGACCTCGGTCTCCTCCTGCTGCGCGATGACCCAGACGCTCTGGCCCTTGGCTTCCTCACATTCCCCGGCGGTGATGAAGCCGTTTTCGCACATCGTATTGAGGATGTACAGCCGGCGGGAACGGTTGGCGTCGGGGTGCGTATGCGGCGCGAAGGCGGACGGGGCCTTGATCGTCGCGGCGAGGGCGGCGCTCTGGGCGACGGAAAGCTCGGCGGCGTCGATGCCGAAATACGCGCGGGCGGCGGCCTGTATGCCGTATGCGCCGCGGCCAAAGTAGACGGTGTTCAAATACATTTCCAGAATCTCGTCCTTGGTGTAGCGCGCCTCGATCTGGAAGGCCAGCGCGACCTCCTCGAGCTTGCGGCGGATGGTCTTTTCGCTTGTGAGGTGGGTCAGCTTGGCGAGCTGCTGGGTGATCGTGGACGCGCCCTCGGCGAGCGAGCCGGAGAGCAGATTGCTTTTGAGCGCGCCGAATATGCGGTATACGTCGATGCCGCCGTGGTCGTAAAAGCGCAGATCCTCGGCGGCGATGAACGCGAGCTGCGTGTGGCGCGGAATGTCGGAAAGCGGCACGACCGTGCGGTTTTCCGTGCCGCGCACGTGGCTCATGACCTCGCCGTTTTTGTCATAGAGCACGGAGGTCTGCGACAGGCCGTGCAGCTTGTCCGGGTCAAGGCGCTGCCAGGACGGCACGTCGAAGATCACGACGAACGCCACGACGCCCGCGAGCACGACGCCCGCGACGATGGCGAGCGCGGTCAAAAGGCGGCTCTTGCCTTTGCGGCGGATTTTTGCTTCATGCGGGGCATCCTCTTTGGCGGACGCATCCGTTTTTGGCTGATCGGTACTTTTATCGGCGTGCGCATCCGGCGCGGGCTGCTGCTCGGGCAGCGTATCGGGCGCGGCGCTTGGGTGCTCGGGCAAAACGGTGGGTTCGTCCGGCTTGACCGTCTCCTGCGGATCGGCCTGATCGACCGGCGTGTCTGCGGGCTTCACATCGGGCTGCTTTGGCTGAGGACGCTTGCCCTGTGCGCGCTTTTTCTTGCCCATGCGCTTGCCTCCTTTCCGGTGTGCTATGCATTTGACGGTTGTTTGCCCCAAAGTGCGAAAAAATATGCGCGCGGGACGCATGGCCGCATATGTTTGCGTCATATAGATTCACGTATACCTTACAAAAACGAATGTGGAGGGATGCGGATGCTCAACATGCGGCGGGAAGGCGCGAAGCTGACCGCATATCTGACGGGCGAGATCGACCACTGCCGGGCGGCGGATATGCGCGCGCAGATCGAAGACGCGCTCGGCGACAAGGCGATACGCACGCTGACGCTCGATTTTGCGGATGTGACATTTATGGACAGCTCCGGCGTGGGGATGATCATCGGCCGCTACAAGACGATGAAGGCGCGCGGCGGAGAGGTCATCGCGGCGAACATGACGCAGCCCGTGCAGCGGCTGTTTCGCATGGCGGGGCTGCACAGGATCATCCAAATCGAGGGCGAAAGGCAGGATGCGCATGAATAAGATGGAGATCATATTTGAAGCGCGGGCGGAGAACGAGGCCTTCGCCCGGATGGTGATCAGCGCATATCTCGTGCGGCTGAACCCGACGGTCAGCGAGCTTTCCGAGGTGCGCACGGCGGTGAGTGAGGCCGTGACCAACGCGGTCGTGCATGCATACGGCGAGGCGGGCGGTGCGGTCAGGATGCGCACACACACGGACGGGCGGCGCGTGGAGATCGAGATATCCGACGAGGGGCGGGGCATCGAGGACGTGGCGCAGGCGATGCAGCCGTTTTTCACCACGCAGCCGGATTCGGAGCGAACGGGCATCGGCTTTGCGCTGATGCAGAGCTTCATGGACGACGTGCGCGTGGATTCCGTCGTGGGCGGGGGGACGCGCGTGACGATGCGCAAGACGCTGGGCGGCGGGGACGCATGAGCGAACGCGATGATGCACATGTGGATGAAATGTCCGACGTGGCGCTGATTGAGCGTATATGCGCGGGCGATGACGCGGCCAAGGGCGAACTGATCGGGCGTCACGCGCCGCTCGTTCGCGCGATGGCGGGGCGAATTGCGCGTGAGCATGCGCAGAGGGCGGAGCTTGAGCAGGCGGGCTATGTGGGGCTGCTGCTGGCTGTGCGGCAATACGACGCAGGACAGGGCGCGCGGTTCGTGACGTACGCGGTGCCGTGGGTGCTTGGTGAGATGCGGCGGACGCGCGCGAGGATGAACGACGCGATGGGCGCGAGCGAGCGGCGGCGGCGCATTGCGGCGTGCGCGGAGGCGTTTGCCGGGCGCGAGGGGCGCTCGCCAAGGGTGGACGAGCTGGCGGCGATGTGCGGGATGAGCGCGTATGACGTGGCGGGCGCGCTGGCGGCTGGGAATGTGTCGCTCGATGCGCGGGACGAGGACGGCGGGAGCATCGGGGAGACGGTCGCCGGACGGGATGGGATCGACGTGGAGGCGCTCGACCTGCGTATGGCGCTTTGCAGGCTGCCGGAGGAGGAGCGGCGGCTCGTGATTCTGCGCTACTTTCGCGGAAGGACGCAGACGGAAGCCGCTGCGGCGATGGGCAAGAGCCAGACGCAGGTCAGCCGGATCGAGCGGCGGGCGCTGGACAGGCTGCGGGGGATGTTGGCGTAGGCAGCGTGAAAAAAGCGTACACGAGCAAGGCATACGCAAAATGCAAATCTGGCGGATATATATAGAAGAAAAAACGTGAGACTGACGAAAACCGTGGAAAATGCGCCCGTCCTACATATAAAAAGAAAGAACAGCCATGCACCCGGCGGAAAGCAGCGCGCGCAGCAGGGCAAACGCGGCGAGCGTGCCGTATCCGATGCCCAGCGGACGCAGAAAGAGCGCGTTCTGCGCCATGACGGACAGCCCGCCGAAGCCCAGCAGCGCAGAGGCGAGCACGGGAAAGGCGGGCATCGCGGCGGATTGGGCGATCAGCGCATGCATGCCGCCGGCGATTTCCAGCACGGCGTGAAGCGGCGCACGGAGCGTCGGGCTCATGCCGGGAATGAGCAGCTCCGCGAGCGCGGCGGCGACGCTGAAAAACACGATGCACCCGCCGACGCCGAGGATGGCCTGCACGCACTGGGCGATGATATTGCCGGATGATGCGGACTGCTGCACGCAGGGGACGGCGGCGCGGCTGCGCGGCGTGAACAGATGCACGATCAGCGCGGCGAGGCACGCGGCGGTTATGTGGCAGGCAAGCAGGGCACGGCAAAGCGGCTGCGGCATGCCCCAGGAGGCGAGCGTGCCGAGGATGAACATGGGGCTGATGGTGCCGGTCAGCGCGGCGAGGGGCAGGATGCGGCCCGGCGGCAGGCGGTGGGCATACCCCGCGAGCACGGACGCGCCGGAGGGCGAGCCGCCCGCAAGGCCCAGCGACAGGATCACGGCTGGCGCGGGCAGGTGGGTATTTTGAAGCTGTGCGGCGAGCAGACGCGAGAAGACCATGTAGGGAAACAGGCTCGGCACGACGCTCAGGCCCCACACGGACAGCGCCTCGCGCGCGGCCTTGGCACAGGGCTGCGGATGGGCGAGCATGGACAAAATCAGGGCGATGCAGGCGGCAATCCTCACGGCGATCCCTCCCAAATGATTGAGGTTTATGCTCGGGATGGGGCGCACATGACCGGTCGGGGATGGCCGCAAGATGCGCAAAAACGAAATGTTTTGCGAAAAAAACGCAGAAAATGGCAGAAAAACGAGCGGTTGCTGTTGCGCGGGGGGCGATGTGCGTGGTATAATGAGCGATGTAGCAAATCACGAACCGGGAGGTTTTTTCATTATGTCAGGCCATTCCAAGTGGGCAAATATCAAGCACAAGAAGGGCAAGGCCGACGCCGAGCGCGGCAAAATCTTCACCAAGATCGGCCGTGAGATCGCCATCGCCGTGCGCGACGGCGGCAGCGACCCGAACACCAATGGCAAGCTGCGCGACGTCATTGCCAAGGCCAAGGCCAACAACATGCCCAACGAGAATATCAAGCGCTCCATTGCCAAAGCGGCGGGCGAGCTGGGCAACGTGAACTACGAGGAGATCACCTACGAGGGCTATGCGCCGGGCGGCATGGCGGTCATCGTCTCCACCGTGACCGACAACCGCAACCGCACCGCCTCCGATGTGCGCCACATCTTCGACAAGAACGGCGGCTCTCTGGGCACCAATGGCTGCGTGTCCTACATGTTTGACCATGTGGGCATGCTGGTCATCGAGCGCAAGCCGGGCATGGACGAGGACGAGGTCATGATGGCCGCGCTGGATGCGGGCGCTTCCGACATCAACGCGCTGGAGGACAGCTTCGAGATCACGACCACCGTTTCCGATTTCTCTGCCGTGCGCGAGAATCTGGAGAACGCGGGCTACACCTTCCTGAGCGCCGAGCTGACGATGGTGCCGCAGACGACCAACGAGATCACCGATCCGGACACGGTCGCCAAGATCCAGAAGATGCTCGAGATGCTGGACGACCTGGACGACGTGCAGGACGTCTACCACAACGGCGAGCTGCCCGAGGACGAGGAAGAGGACGACTGATCCCCTTTCGCTTTCCAAGGCCGCATTATAACGAAAAACAGTCCCGCGCGGCGGCGAATTCTGCCCGTCTGCGCGGGATTTTGCATGCGGGCGCGCAAAATCAAAAGAAGAAGCGCCAGGCCAATGCGCGGCGCTTGACAGACGATGCGATTTGTGAAACAATAGGGTATATCGAGGAACACGAAAGGGGAACCTGTATGAAAAAGACGGTTACGCTGATCGTTCCGTGCTATAACGAGGAGGAGTCGCTGCCGATCTTCTATGACGCCGTCTGCGATGTAGCCAAGGGGCTTGAAAATTACGAGTTCGACCTGCTGATGGTCAACGACGGCTCCAAAGACGGGACGCTTCGCGTGATGCGCGAGCTGGCGAAGAAGGACGCGCGCGTGCGTTACCTGTCCTTCTCACGCAATTTCGGCAAGGAGGCGGCGATGTACGCGGGACTGTGCAACGCGAAGGGCGACTACACCGCCGTCATGGACGCCGACATGCAGGACCCGCCGTCGCTGCTGCCGCAGATGCTTGAGATTCTGGAAAGCGGCGAATACGACAGCGTGGCGACGAGGCGCGTGAGCCGCGAGGGCGAGCCGCCGATCCGCTCGTTCTTCGCTCGCCTGTTCTACAAGATCATCAACCGCATCTCCGACGCGGATGTGGTCGACGGCGCGCGCGATTTCCGCCTGATGAAGCGCGAGATGGTCGAGGCCATCGTCTCCATGTGCGAATACAACCGATTCTCCAAGGGCATATTCGGCTGGATCGGCTTTCGAACATATTGGCTGCCGTTCAAGAACGTGGAGCGCGTGGCGGGCGAGACGAAGTGGAGCTTCTGGAAACTTTTCAAGTATTCCATCGACGGCATCGTCAACTTCTCGCAGGCGCCGCTGTCCATCGCGTCTTACACGGGCATGCTGTTCACGGTGCTCTCGTTCCTGGCAATGCTCTTTGTCATCGTGCGCAAGCTGATCTTCGGCGACCCGGTCGCGGGCTGGGCGTCGATGGTGTGCATCATGCTCTTCATCGGCGGCATCCAGCTGCTGTGCATCGGCATCGTCGGGCAATATCTGTCCAAGACGTATCTGGAGGTCAAGCGCCGCCCGCACTACATCATCGGCGAGACGAACGACGAGAGCGCCAGGCGCATCGGATAATTTGGAGGATTTGGTTTGAAGACGAAGGGAAGAAAGAGCGGCGAATTCCACCACAAGCACAGTCTCGGCCAGAATTTTATCGAGGACGAGGTGCTGCTCGAGCACCTCGCGGAGCTGTCGCTTGTGACGGAGGAAGACAGCGTGCTGGAGATCGGCCCCGGTCTGGGGAGCCTGACACGCCCGCTGGCCGCGCGCGCGAAGGAGGTCGTCTCCCTTGAGATCGACCGGACGCTGATCCCGATCCTGCGCGTGACGCTGGAAAAGAGCCAGAACGCGCAGGTGATCGAGGGTGACGTGATGAAGACGGACCTCGCGGCGCTGGTACTCGAAAAATTCGGCGAGGACTGCTCGCTGCGCGTGGCGGCGAATCTGCCGTATTACATCACCACGGACGTGCTCACCAAGCTGCTGCGCGAGCTGCCGCAGGCGAAGTCCATCGCCGTGATGGTGCAAAGCGAGGTCGGCGACAAGCTGCTCGCCGGGCCGGGGGACGACGGATACGGACCGCTGACGATCATGTGCCAGTATTTTTGCGACGTGCGCCGCGCGCTCGACGTACCGGCTGCGTTCTTCACGCCGCCGCCGAAGGTGGATTCCGCGTTCATGGTGCTTGAAAAGCGGGAGGCGCCCGAACTGAAGGTATGCGACGAGGCGCTTTTGTGGCGGCTTTTGCGCGCGTCGTTCGCCATGCGCAGAAAGACGCTGGTCAACAACCTGATGAGCGGCATGGGCATGACGCGCGAGGATGCGGCGGCCTGCCTTGAGGCGGCAGGCATCGGCGAAAAGGCGCGGGCGGAGGAGGTTTCCCTCGAAAAGTTTTGTATGCTTTGTGAAGAAATTCACGGCCGCATGTAGTCAAGCCATGAGAAAAAGGAAAAATTTCGAATAAGAAAAAATTTCTTAGAAGGATTTTCCTAGGATGCGGCGAAGTTGTAGAAATAGAGCTGGGTTGTGGATTTAGACAGCCTGTCCGCAAAGTATCATTACGGTTCCCATTCATTTTTCATGAGTGTAGAAAATGGAGGTCACAACATGAGCGAGATCAATCTCAGTAAATGGGGCATCATCAACACCGGCGCGGTGTATCACAATCTCACGCCGGCGCAGCTGACGACGGCTGCCGTCAAGCGCGGCGAGGGCGTTCTCTCGAACACCGGCGCGCTGTCTGTGATGACCGGCAAGTACACCGGCCGTTCGCCGAAAGACCGTTTCGTGGTCGATACTCCCGACGTCCATGACCAGATCGCCTGGGGCAACATCAACATGCCCATCAGCGAGGAGAAGTTTGACAAGATCCTCACCCGCGTGGCCACCTATCTGCAGGGCCGCGAGGTCTTCGTGTTCGACGGCTTCGCCGGTGTCGATCATCAGTACCGTCAGAGCATCCGCGTGATCAACGAGCTGGCCAGCCAGAACCTGTTCATCCATCAGCTGCTGGTTCGCCCGACCGAGGAGGAGCTCGCCAACTTCGAGGAGACCTTCACCGTCATCTGCGCGCCGGGCTGCAAGTGTATCCCCGAGCTGGACGGCGTCCACTCCGAGGCGGCCATCCTGGTCAACTTCAATAAGAAGGTCGTCGTCATCGCGGGCTCCGGCTACGCGGGCGAGATGAAGAAGTCCGTCTTCTCCGTCATGAACTTCATCCTGCCGGCGCAGGGCGTGCTCCCGATGCACTGCTCCGCCAACATGGACCCGGAGACGGGCGACACCGCCGTGTTCTTCGGCCTCTCCGGCACCGGCAAGACCACCCTGTCTGCCGACCCGAACCGCATGCTCATCGGCGATGACGAGCACGGCTGGTCCGAGAACGGCGTGTTCAACATCGAGGGCGGCTGCTATGCCAAGTGCATCAACCTGTCCCGCGAGAACGAGCCGTTCATCTGGGACGCCATCAAGTTCGGCTCCCTGGTCGAGAACGTGACCATCGACGAGAAGGGCGACTTCGACTTCAACGACGGCTCCGTGACCGAGAACACCCGCGTGGGCTACCCGGTTGAGTACATCCCGAATGCGGCCAAGCCGAGCATGGGCGGCATCCCGAAGACCATCATCTTCCTGACCGCCGACGCCTTCGGCGTGCTCCCGCCGATCTCCAAGCTGAGCAAGGAAGCGGCCATGTATCACTTCGTGACCGGCTACACCGCCAAGCTGGCCGGCACCGAGCGCGGCATCACCGAGCCGACCGCGACTTTCTCCACCTGCTTCGGCGAGCCGTTCTTCCCGCGTCCCGCGAACAAGTACGCTGAGATGCTGGGCGAGAAGATCGACAAGTACGGCACGAACGTCTACCTGGTGAACACCGGTTGGGCGGGCGGCCCGGCCGGCAAGGGCGGCAACCGCATGAAGCTCAAGTACACCCGCGCGATGGTCACCGCGGCGCTCAACGGCGAGCTGGAGAAGAGCGAGTTCGTGATGGATCCGATCTTCAAGGTCGCTGTGCCGACCACCTGCCCGAACGTTCCGGACGAGGTGCTCATCCCGCGCGACATGTGGGCTGACAAGGATGCCTACGATGCGCAGGCCAAGAAGCTGGC
>CALVTQ010000070.1 GCA_944362695.1 uncultured Clostridia bacterium | reverse complement strand
GATGACAACCGGCTCGCCGCCCTCCATGACGGCGACGCAGCTGTTCGTAGTACCAAGGTCAATACCGATAATCTTGCCCATATGTTTGTCCTCCTGATATCAATTCACGTTGATGTTGAGAGTTGTTTGCTTTATTTATGTGATCGGGACTCAGCCCGCAACCACCTTGACCATCGCGTGACGTATCACGCGGCCATTGATCGTATAGCCCTTCTGCAGAACCATGCACACCGTGCCCGGCTCGCCCTCGTCGGCTGTGCCCTGCATCACGGCGTTCATCAGCTCCGCGTCGAACGGCTTGCCCTGCGCCTCAATCTCGGCGACGCCCATCTTGGTGAGCGCGTCGAGCGTCTGGCGCAGCACCATGCTCACGCCATCCTTGAGCGCGCTCTCCTCCTCGCCCGCCGCGGCCAGCGCGCGTTCGAGGTTGTCCACGACCGGCAGCATGGCGGCCACGGCGTCGCGGCGGCCATCTTCATAGGCCTCGTGGCGCGTGTTCTCGGTGCGGCGGCGGTAGTTGGCGAACTCCGCCTGCTTGCGCTGCGCCATGTCGAGGTATTCCTCGCTCTGGGCCTTGGCCTTTTCAAGCTCGGCGCGCAGCGTCTCGACCTCGCTGGGCTCGGCGGTCTGCGCAGCCTCCTGCTCCGGCGCGGTCTCCTGCGCCTCGGCCTGCTGCGCGTCCACCTTGATGACGTTCTCTTCGCTGTTCATGTTCTTCGCCCTTTCTTTGAAACCGCCGGCCGCAGTCCGGATTCGATCGCGTATCGTCGGCCCGGCGGCGGGTTTGCTTTTCTCTTTCTTCTTTTTCATGACTACCTCTGCCCGTTCTGCTCGTCAAGCAGCCTCGTGAGCGAGCGTCCCACCTGACCGAGCACCAAGAGCACCTTGCCGTACTGCATGCGCGTCGGGCCGATCAGGCCGATGGTGTTCACCCGCCCGTCGCTCAGGCGGTAGCTCGCCGTGACCACCGAGCAGCCCCGCGTCTCCTCCATGCCCGTCTCCGGGCCGATTCGCACGGAAAACTCCATCTCGCCGTCGTGGCTGAGCAGCGACACCATTTTTTCCTTCGTCTCCAGCACGGAGAGCAGCGCCTTCGCCTTGTCCACGTCCGAATACTCCGGGAAGCTCAGGAGGTTCGAGCGCCCGCCGACGACCAGCGCGGCGACGTCGCTGTGCTCCTCCTCGGGCTTGCTCTCCATCGCGCGGATCACGGCGTCGACCTGCGCCTGCGTGCCGCCGAGCCTGGCGAGCATCGCGGGCAGTTCGCTGAGCGTGCATCCCTCGAGCTGATTGCTCAGGAATCTCGAAACGGTGTAGAGCTCGTCGGGCGCGATCGGCGCGTCCAGCTCGAGAATCGTCTGCCTCACGCTGCCGCCCTGCGTCACCACGATCAGCAGCACGCGGCGGTCGGAAACCGGCACCATCTGCAGGTGGCTTAAAATCTGCTCGCTTCGCGGCGCGCGCGTCATCACCGCCGTGGTGTAATGCGTCAGGCTCGAGAGCGAACGGGCAATGCGGGTGGACAGGTCCTCGACCTGGTGAATCCGCCGCTCGAAGCAGCGGTTGATGAAGGCCGTCTCCTCCACGCTCAGCGGCGCGGGGGTCAGCATCTGGTCGACGTAGAGCCTGTATGCCTTGTAGGACGGCACGCGGCCCGCCGATGTATGCGGAGAATCGAGGTAGCCCAGCTCCTCCAGATCGCTCATCTCGTTGCGGATCGTGGCGGAGGAGAGCTTCTGCTCGTATTTGCGGGAAATCGTTCGGGAGCCGACGGGCAGCGCAGTCAGGATATAGTCGTCAATGATCGCCTGCAAGATGCGATACTTGCGGTCGATGCGGTCCATCCCGGCTTCCTCCTTTCGGCGTTGTTAGCACTCGTCAAGGTTGAGTGCTAATCAGCGTGATAAAGATACCACGACAGGGCGCTTTTGTCAACAGCCTTTTCACATCTTTTTGCCGAATTTCTGACTTTTCCTGTCTTTCGCCGAACCTTTCGTCCCGCGTATCTGACATTTCAGCCCCGCTATGTATCTTTCAAGCGTCCCAGCGCGGTTTTGGCGCATTTTCGCCCGCGTTTCTTCTCATGAAATCGCGCGCCCGTGAGCCCCGCGCCGCGCGCTTTCCTTCTGTTCACATCGCGGCCATTGCGCATGCGTCTGTCTCTTTTTCTTTTGTGTACACATCGCACGCCAGCCGCGCGTGTTCCTTCATCCCCCGCACGCCGCGCCGCATTTTCTTTTTTTACATCACGCGGACCGCCGTGCCTTTGGCTCACTCCGCGCATACCGCAAGCGTCCATTTCTTTGCGTATACTCTCGCCCGCCGCGCGCTTTCCTTCCTTTTATATACGCCACACGCGCCATCCGCCCGCGCAGCACTCCGCCCGCTCGCCGGACAGCCTCACGCCCGCGCGTCGTCCTCCTCCATCAGCGCCACAAGCACCCCGTTCATCACCTGCATGCCCCGCTCTGTGAGCCTCAACCGCTCCCCGTCGCGCGCCATCATCCCGCGCGCCATCATCTCCCCGACCGTCTCCGGCCACACGCGCTCCGGTTCCGCGCCGAAGTCCCGCGCAAACCGCCCGCAATCGACGCCGCGCACCATCCGCAGCCCCATCATCATCCGCTCAAAGCGCCGCTCGCGCGCATCGCCCTCGCCCTCTTTCGACCTCGCGGTCTCTCCGGCCTGCGCCATCTTCATATAGCCTGCCCAGTCGTCCGGGTTGTAAAACCGCGCGCCGTCCATATCGCTGTGCGCCGCGCAGCCCAGCCCCAGATACGGCTCGCACGCCCAGTATACGAGGTTGTGCCGGCATTCTTTCCCCGGCTTGGCGTAATTGCTGACCTCGTATCGCGCATACCCCGCCCCGCCCGTCATGGCAAGCGTGATCTCGTCCATCTCGCCGAGCGCGTCCTCGTCCGGCAGCGGCGCGCACGTCCCGGCCCGCGCCTGATCGTAAAGCGGCGTGCCTTCCTCGAGGATCAGGCTGTAACAGCTCAGATGCTCCGGCGAAAGCGCAATCGCTTTTTCCAGCGTGTCTTCCCATTGCCCCGCAGTCTGTCCCGGAAGGCCGTACATGAGATCGAGGTTCAGATTGTCAAATCCCGCCTCCCTCGCCATGCGCACAGCCTCCACCGCCTGCGCCGTGTCGTGAATCCGCCCGATGGACCTCAGCAGCCCGTCGTCCATGCTCTGCACGCCCAGCGACAGCCGGTTGACGCCCGCGCGCCTGTACCCCGCGAGGTTCTCCGCCGTCAGCGTGCCGGGGTTGCCCTCCATCGTGACCTCGGCGCCCTCCGCCAAATCGAAGCACACGCGCAGCTCGTCCATGATCCGCCCGATCTGCGCGCCCGTGAGCAGCGTCGGCGTACCCCCGCCGAAGAACACCGTGCGCACCCGCCTGCGCCCAAAGAAAGCCGCCTGCGCGCGCATCTCGCGGCAGACGGCATCGACATATGCCTCCCGCTGCGCGATGCGTCCCTCGAACGACGTGAAGTCGCAGTAGGCGCACTTGTGCATGCACAGCGGAATGTGAATGTAAACAGAAATCGGTTCCATACTTCCTTACTCGTCCATCTTGAGCACGGCCATGAACGCCTCGCTGGGCACCTGCACGCTGCCGAGCTGGCGCATGCGTTTCTTGCCCTCCTTCTGCTTCTCGAGCAGCTTGCGCTTGCGCGATATGTCGCCGCCGTAGCACTTGGCCAGCACGTCCTTGCGCATGGCCTTGACCGTCTCGCGGGCGATGACCTTGCCGCCGATCGCCGCCTGAATCGGAATCTCGAACATCTGGCGCGGGATGACCTCCTTGAGCTTCTCGGCCATCGAGCGGCCGCGCGCGTAGGCGCGATCCCTATGCACGATCATCGACAGCGCGTCGCAGATGTCGCCGTTTAAGAGCATATCCAGCTTCACGAGGTCGCTCTGCTGGTAGCCATACAGCTCATAGTCGTAGCTCGCGTAGCCCCGGCTGCGGCTCTTGATCTGGTCAAAGAAGTCGAATATGATCTCGGCGAGCGGTATCTCGTAATGCAGGCACACGCGCTGCCCCTCGTAGACCATATCCTTGAAGATGCCGCGCTTGTTCTGGCAGACCTCCATCAGCGCGCCGACGTACTCCTGCGGCGTATGGATGCTCGCTCTTACGAACGGCTCCTCCATGTAGTCGATGACGCCCGCGGGCGGCAGGTTCGACGGGTTGTCCACGTCGATCTCCGTGCCGTCGGTCTTGTAGACCTTGTAGATGACGCTCGGCGCGGTTGTGATCAGGTCGAGGTCGAACTCGCGCTCGAGCCTCTGCTGGATGATCTCCATGTGCAGAAGGCCGAGGAAGCCGCAGCGGAAACCGAAGCCCAGCGCCTGGCTCGTCTCCGGGTCGTATGTCAGCGATGCATCGTTGAGGCGCAGCTTTTCCAGCGCATCCTTGAGGTGTTCGTAGTCCGCGCCGTCCGCCGGATAGATGCCGCAGAAGACCATCGGGTTGACCTGGCGGTAGCCCGGCAGCGTCTCGCTCGCCGGATTCGCGTCGTCGGTGATCGTGTCGCCCACGCGCGTGTCGTGGATGTCCTTGATCGACGCGGCGATGTAGCCCACGTCGCCCGCGCGCAGCTCCTCCGTCGGCACGTAGCCCGGCGAGCGCACGCCGACCTCCACCACGTCAAAGCAAGCGCCTGTGTTCATCATGCGGATGCGCATGCCGGCCTTCACGCAGCCGCTCACGATGCGCACGAAGCAGATCGCGCCGCGGTAGTTGTCGTAGAATGAATCGAAGATCAGCGCCTGAAGCGGCTCGCTTTCCTCGCCCTCGGGCGGCGGCATCATCGTCACGATGCTCTCGAGCACGTCGTCGATGCCAAGGCCCACCTTCGCGCTGATGAGCGGCGCCTGCGACGCGTCCAGGCCGATGATCTCCTCGATCTCCTGGCGCACCTCGTCCGGCCTTGCGCTCGGCAGGTCGATCTTGTTGATGACCGGGATGATCTCGAGGTTGTGCTCCAGCGCCATGTAGACATTGGCGAGCGTCTGCGCCTCCACGCCCTGCGTCGCGGCCACGACCAGCAGCGCGCCCTCGCAGGCCGCCAGCGCGCGGCTCACCTCGTAGGTAAAGTCGACGTGGCCGGGCGTGTCGATCAGGTTGAGCGTGTAGGTTTCGCCGTCCTGCGCCTTGTAATCCATGTGAACGGCCTTGCTCTTGATGGTGATGCCGCGCTCACGCTCCAGCTCCATCGAGTCGAGGATCTGGTCGACCATCTCGCGCTTTTCGTATACACCGGTCTTCTCCAGCAGCCTGTCCGCCAGCGTCGATTTGCCGTGGTCGATGTGCGCGATGATGCAGAAATTGCGGATTTTGTCCATGCGTTCGTTAGCCAAGTTCATGCCCTCCGTGGTAAAGCGGGGTGCTTCCCCGATCATTTTTTGATGTATCCCGCCTCACGCGCCCATCAGCCATGCGCTCGCGATCAGCAGGGTAAAGCCGCCCATCGTCATCAGATATGACCACAGGCTGTAATATTTCAGCCGGATTGCGCCGAGGTTGTGTATGCTGATCAGCTCCTCGCTCAGATACGTCAGCACAGCGCCCGCAGCGCCCGCGATGCCCACAATCGGCAGCGGCCATGCCCGCCCGATGAGCGCCGCCGCGTGCGCAATCGCCGCCGCAGCCGCCAGAGCGGGCGCGCATCCGCCGATCGCCGCGAGCGCCCGCAGCAGAAACGGCTGGCGCGTGTTAAAGATAATCAGCCCGACGGCGAACACCGCGTGCACCAGCAGCAGCGCCACCATCGCGCTCTGCAAGACGATGTTCGTCGGCACGCCCTGCCGCATGTATCCGTCAAATTCGCAGACGATGACCAGCGACACCGCCGTCATCCGAAGCAGCGTGCCCGCCAAAAAGCGCTGGCGCACCCTGCCGCAGACCGGCGTGTAGCCCGCGTCCATCGCCGTGGACAGCCACAGCAGGCACAGCGACATCGCCATCACGCCCATCTTGCGCGTGCCGGTCGCGCAAACGCCCATCACCGCGAGCAGCATCAGCAGCAGCGCCGTCGCGAACCTCTGCCTGCCGCAGAACGCTTCCATCAGCCGCAGCATGCCGCCGCCGCGCTCGAGCGCGCCCTTGACGCCCGCGATCCGGTCGTCCATCCGCTCTTCCATCTCCCGAAAGAGCGTGTCGACCTCCTCCTCGGATTTGATCTGCCGCAGCGCGTTCTTCACGCCGCCAGCCGCCCATGAGGCGTACAGGTTCAGCCGCCAGCCGAGCGATGAATTGGCCATCCGCGTGGCCCTCGGCCCGAAAAATTTCGGCGCCCATTCGCTGAATTCGTCCAGCTTTTTCTCAAAAAACTCGTCAATCAACGGCTTCTCTCCTGTTCCGGCTCTCCGCCCGCCGCGCATCCTCTGCCGCTTGCCCGTTTTCCCGCGCTCTGGTATAATGGGGGTAAGGTCATCCCATATATAAAGGAAGTGTTTCCATGATTTCCGCGCTCGATCAGACCGCGCAGGCCCTTCGCCGCCGCGGGTTTGACGCCCACGTGTTCGCCGCGCCCGATGAGGCCGCCGCGTTCATCCTTGCCGGTGTGCCGCAGGGCGAGACCGTCGCCATCGGCGGCAGCATGACCGTCAAGGAGATGGATCTGCACACCAAACTGCGCAGCGCCGGTCACACCGTGCTCTGGCATTGGGAGGCCGAACCGAAGGATCGTCCCGCCCTTCTGCGCGAGGCCATGCGCGCGGGCGTCTACATCTGCTCCGCCAACGCGCTCACCGAGGACGGCCTGATCGTGCAAATCGACGGCAACGGCAACCGCGTCGCCGCCATGTGCTATGGCCCATCCACGGTTTACATCATCATCGGCCGCAACAAGCTCGTCTGCGGCGGCCTTGCGCAGGCCGTGCGCCGCATCAAGCAGACCGCCTGTCCGCAGAACGCCCGCCGTCTGGGTCTTGACACGCCCTGCGCCCGCACCGGCCACTGCGGCGTGTCCGCCTGCGCAAACCCCATGTGCAGCATCACCGCGAGCTTCGAGCGCGCGCCCGGCGGCAAGACAACCAGGGTTCTGCTCGTCGATGCCGTTCTCGGCTATTGACGCCATTTACTCAGAAAGCCCCTCCCCACGTCGGAGAGGGGTTTTTCGTTTTTGTTCAGGTTCAGCTCTTCGCGCCCTTCGCGCCCGCCGTCACCTTCTGCAGGATCGTCGAGTCATACGCAAATACGTTCGCGTTCTTGTCGGCATGGGCGCGCAGCGCGCTCTCGATCATCTTGTCGACCAGCGTGCCAAAGTCGATGCCGCACTCCTTCCACAGATAGAACGCCAGCGAGCCGGGGATCGTGTTCGCCTCGTTGACGAACAGGATGTCGTGCTCGTCGAGCATGAAGTCGATGCGGATCGTGCCGCGGCAGTCGAGCACCTTGAAGATGTCCTTCGCCATGCCCTGAATCCGCTCGGTCAGCTCCTCGCCGATGGGCGCGGGCATCACGCGCGACAGGCTCTTCATGCCCCGGCTCTCGCCGCCCTTGGTGTTTGCCTGGCGCAGATATTTCTCATAGAAGTCGAGGAACTTGCCCGACGTCACCGGCATCTCCAGCACGCTCGCCTGCACGTCCTCGCCATAGCCCAGCACCGCGCAGTTGATCTCCACCGGGTTCACCACGCCGACCTCGGCGACGATGCGGTGGTCGTAGGACGCCGCGAGGTCGATGGCGGCCTCCAGCTCCTCGCGCGTCTTCGCGCAGGACACGCCGATGGAGGAACCGAGCGTCGCGGGCTTGACGAAAACGGGATACTTGATCTCCTTCTCGATGCGCGCGATGATCTCCTCGCGCTCATTTTTGATCTGCTCGCGGGTGAACCACACGAAATCGAGCACCGGGAAGCCCGCGCCGCGCAGGATCAGCTTCGTCGCGATCTTATCCATGCCCACGCTAGAGCCGAGCACGCCTGCGGACGCATACGGGATGTTCGCCATCTCGAACAGGCCCTGAATCGTGCCGTCCTCGCCGTGCATGCCGTGGAGCACCGGGATCACGCAGTCGATGTGCGCCAGCGCCGCGGGAACCTTGGCGAAGATGCCGGCCCTCTGCGGCGGCCATGCCCACAGGTCGCCCGCGTTCGCGCTCACGTCGAGCGTCACGCGCGTGATGCCCTTGGCCATCGGATTAAACTCGCGGAACGTCTCGATGTTCTCCAGCGCCTCTCCCGTGTACCACAGGCCCTCGCGGCTGATGTACACCGGGATGACGTGGTAACCCTTCGCCTTCGCCGCCTCCATCAGCTGCAAAGCCGATATGATCGACACGTCGTGCTCGCAGCTTCGGGAACCAAAGACCACCGCAATGTTCATTTCGCTCATATTTGATCGCTCCTCACTCGCTGTAATTATCCGGCAAATCGTTTTCGTAGAGCACGACGTCGCCCGTCTTCATCATCGCGTGCAGCACCTGCGTGCTCTCCTCGAGGCTGCCCACGACATGTATCTTTTCCTCGTCAAATCCGGCGTTTTTGAGCCCCTCGACGATCGGCGCGCAGTGCTTTGCGCCCACCAGAATCGCCTCGTCCGCGCAGGACGCCATCAGCTCGCCGAACTCTCTGTTGTATTTTTCCTCGTCCTCGCCCAGCTCGACCATGCCCGGCGTGATGACGATGCGCCGCCCGGGGAAGTCCCGCAGCACGCGCAGAGCCGCCGCCGAGCCGACCGGGTTCGAGTTGAACGCATCGTCGATGATCGTGATGCCCGCGCCGCCGCCGAGCAGCTGCAATCTGTGCTCGACAGGCTGGCACAGCGCCACGCCGCGCGCGATTTCATCAAGCGTCATGCCCAGCACCCTCGCCGCCGTGCAGCAGAGCATGATGTTCGACACGCTGTGCTCGCCCAGCAGCTTCGTCTGGCATACGCAGCTTTCGCCCGTGTTTTTATCGGTGAGCGTGAAGCGCGTGCCCCACGGCCCGTAGGCGATATCGCTCGCCTCCAGCAGGTCGCCCGGCATGTATTTTTTATCGAGCGTACACCGATTATACAGCTCCTCGCAGATCGCGCCGTCCCTGGCGAAGATCGCAGTGCCGTCTTCGGGCAGACCCTCGATCAGCTCGTATTTCGTGTTCTTGATGCGCTCGATCGTGCCGAACGTGTCAAGGTGCTGCGGGCCGACCGACGTCAGCAGGCCGATCGTCGGATGCACGAGGTCGACCAGCTCGGCGATGTCGCCGACATGCCGCGCGCCCATCTCGGCGATGAACACCTGATGGCTGCCGGTGAGCTGCTCGCGGATGACGCGCGTGACGCCCATCGGCGTGTTGAAGCTCGACGGCGTCGCCAGCACGCTGTATTTGACGGACAGGATGTCGCGCAGAAGGAACTTCGTGCTCGTCTTGCCGTAGCTGCCAGTGATGCCGATCTTGATGAGGTTCGGCCTCGCGGCGAGCCTCGCCTTTGCGTCGTCAAAAAATTGCTGGTTGATCTTCTTCTCCATCGGCGTCGCGCACACAGCCGCCAGCGCGACGAGCGCCGCCTCGAACGCGGGCACGAGATACGCCAGCATAGGGCTGATGACCATCGCGATGACGATCACGACGAGCGCCGTCGCCGCGTGCACGAGGATCAGCCGCTTGACGCGCTCGGTGATGACGAACGGCTTCTTCGCCTTCTCCTTTTTGGAACGCACGAACAGCACAGCCGCCATCGCCGCCTCCAGCGCAAGCGCCACAATCCACGGCAGGCCGACCGCCAGCGCAGCCACGCCCGCCGCCGCCATCGCCGCCGGAGGGATCAGCGCGCGGCTCGCATTGCGCTTCACCGTCCGCCAATAGCCCGGCAGCTGATAGCTCTCCAATTGGAAGTAGTGCAGCAGCCGCCGTCCGCCCGCCGCGCAGCACGCGGCCAGCACGAGCGCCTGAGGCAATCCAAGGATGACACCCATTTATCTGCCCTCCAGCAAGAAATTCGATACGATGCGAAGGAATTTCGCGTTCTGTTCGAGGTATGCAAAGTGTCCCGCGCCTGGCTCGACGACGAGCCCCGCGTCGGGAATCAGCTCTTCCATCTTCTGCCCCATCCAAAGCGGGGTCTCCGTGTCCTGCGCGCCCCAGTACAGCAGCGTCGGGGCCTTGATCTCGCTCAGTCTGTCGGTCAGGTCGAGCGTGATGACCCTGTTGAACGTCTGGCGCATGTCGGGCGTGAGCGCCTTGTAATCCGCCGAGCCGAAGCGCTGCACGAGCGCCTCGCGTCCCTTGTCCGGCAGGCTGCCGAACAGGTGCGTCTTCTCCGCCGCGTTCATCGCGCCCCTGAGCCCCTTGTAAAGCCTTTGCTTCATGCTCGCCTTGCCGTCCTGCGGTTTGCGTATGCCCGCCGCGCCGGTTAAGATCATGCGGCCCACCAGCTCCGGGTGCTCCGCCGCCAGCAGAATCGCCACGCGCGCGCCGAAGGAGTGCGCCACGATGTCGCACGGCGCGAGACCCAGCGTCTTGACGATGTGCACGCACAGCTCCATGTAATCCGGCACGCCCCACGGCTCGCGGGGGGCCTGCGCCGCGCCGTTTCTTCCGTGACCGGGAAAATCGACCGCCGCCACGCGCATCTTCGGCGCGAGCAGCGCGCTCACACTTTCCATCATTCTGGCCGAGCATGCCCAGCCGTGCAGCAGCAGCACGCCGCGTCCGGCCCCGCCCCGCACGTCGATATCCACGTTGATTCCACGAAATTCAAGCTGCATCGCTTCGCTCCTGTCGCCCTATCTTCCCATTCTTTTTTATCAGATACTATTGTACTCCATTTTCTCCCAAAAGTAAACTCTGCAAACGAAAACGATCGTCCCCCAGCCCGTTTTTTACGCAATATAAAGGAGGGCGCGCCGCCTGGCCGTCCCCCTATTGTATGCAGCTTTGCCCCGCCGCTTCCATGCAAAATCAATCGTCGATGTCCTCGACGTATTCGAACTCGCGATACATGATCAGCGCGTCCTCGCGGTTGTCCTCGTAGTAGCGCTTGCGGTAGCCCACGTCGATGAACCCGCACTTGTGATACAGCGCCTGCGCCGCTGCGTTGCTCCTGCGCACCTCCAGCGTCATCATCGCCATCGAGTTTTCCATCGCCAGCTCGCAAAGCGCGTTGAAGATGCGCTCGCCGTAGCCCCTGCGCCTGTGATCCGGGTGCACGGCGACGTTGCACACATGTGCCTCGTCAAGCACAAACCACATGCCCGCGTACGCCAGCACGCGCCCCTCGCCGTCGTCCATGACCAGCCAGCGCGCCACGACGTTCTCGGTCATGTCGTGCATGATCGACGCCTCGCTCCACGGCATCGCGAAGCACAGCGTCTCGATCTCGTGAATCTGCGCAACGTCAGCTTCTGTCGCCCGCCGGATGAACGGTTCAGCCATGCTTCTCCTCCCCGGCGCGCTTTTCCGCCTCCTGCGCCGCCAGCTTCGCGGCGCGCTCCCGTTCGGCCTGCGGCGCGCGCAGATACAGCGGCAGCAGCGTGAAGCAATCGAGCAGTTCCGCGCCGTTTTTCACGTCGAGATCGGCCAGCGCGCACGCGCACCCCGCGCGAAGCCCCACATGCTGTGCGGGCGCAAAGCTCGCCTTCTCGCCCAGCCTACCGGCTATCGCCTGCCGGTATGCCTTCACGCCGTCGCCCACGAACATCGCATTTTTGCCGGTTGCCTCCACGCCGTCAAGAAACTCGCTGAGCTTCATCACGCCGTCCTCGCCGATGCGCTGCGGATTCTCGCCCGCGATAAACATCGCGCCGTAGACCTGCTGCGCCCGCGCGTCGAGAATCGGGCAGACCACGCCGTCAAAATCCGTGACATTCGCCGCGAGCGCACGCAGCGCGTCCACGCCGATGCAGGGCTTGCCGCACGCATGCGCCAGTGCCTTGACGGTCGATACGCCGATGCGCACGCCGGTGAACGAGCCCGGGCCGACGACCGCGCCGAACAGGTCGATCTCGCCGATATCCGTCCCGCTCATTTCCAGTGCTGCATCGACCATCGGCATCACGCGCTGGCTGTGGGTCAGCCCGCCGGTCAGCTCGGCCTCGTAGACGAGCGCGCCGTCCTTCATCAGCGCGACGCCGCACGCTGGGCCGGACGTGTCAATCATCAGGATGTTCATGCTCTGCCTCCATTTTGGCGACGATTTCCTCGATGCGTTTTTCGTCGAACACACCGCGGCCCTCGAGCGTCACGCGCCTGCCCATGCCCTCGTCGATGTACTCAATGGTGATGTCGAGCCTGTCCTCCGGCATGGCCTCCGGGGCCATCTCCGGCCACTCGATCATCGACGCGCCGTCGCTTGCGGGGATGTATTCCTCCAGCCCCATCTCATACAGCGCATCGACGCCCTCGAGCCTGTACAGGTCGAAGTGATACAGCCGCAATTGCGTTCCCTCGTGGATGTTGAGGATGGTGAACGTCGGGCTGGGCACAGGGCCGTCGATGCCCATGCCCCTCGCCGCCGCGCGTGTGAGCACGCTCTTGCCCGCGCCCATTTCGCCATGCAGCAGCACGACATCGCCCGCACGCAGACATGCGCCCAGGCTCATGCCGAGGCGCTGCGTCTG
>CALVTQ010000069.1 GCA_944362695.1 uncultured Clostridia bacterium | reverse complement strand
CGTTCTCGCCGATGCCCGCGGTGAAGACGATGGCGTCCGCGCCGCCCACGGCCACGTTGTACGCGCCGATGTACTTCTGGATGCGGTAGCACCACACGTCAAGCGCAGCCTGCGCCTGCTCGTCGCCGTTGGCCGCAGCCGCGCGCACGTCGCGCATGTCGCTGGAGCAGGAGAGGCCCGCGAAACCGGACTTCTTGTTCAGGCAATTGAGCATCTGGTGGATGTCCATGCCGGTGTGATCCATGATGTACTCGAGCACAGCCGGATCGACGTCGCCCGAGCGGGTGCCCATCAGCACACCCTCAAGCGGCGTGAGGCCCATGGAGGTGTCCACAACCTTGCCGCCCACGATCGCGCTCAGCGAGGAGCCGTTGCCCAGGTGGCAGATGATGAACTTGCAGTCCTCCGGCTTCTTGCCAAGAATCTTGGGCGTCTCGCCGGCGATGAAGCGGTGGCTGGTGCCGTGGAAGCCGTAGCGGCGAACCTTGAGCGTCTTGTAGTACTCGTACGGCACGCCGTAGAGGAACGCCTTGGGCGGCATCGTCTGATGGAACGCGGTGTCAAACACGGCCACGTTCGGCTTGGTCGGCATGACCGCCTGGCAGGCCTTGATGCCCGCGATGTTGGCCGGCTGATGCAGCGGTCCGAGCGGAACCAGCTCCTCGATGGCCGCCATGGTCTCGTCGGTCACGAGCACGGAGCCCTTGAACGTCTCGCCGCCGTGGAGCACGCGGTGGCCGCACGCGCCGATCTCGTCAAGGGAGGCAATCGCGCCGTTCTCCTTGTCGGTCAGGGCCTCCAGAACCGCGGAAATCGCCTCGGTGTGGTCGGCCATGTCGCGGGTGAACTCGATGACCTTGTCCGTGCCCACGACGGTCTGCTTGAAGTGCGTGCCCTCGATGCCGATGCGCTCAACAAGGCCCTTCGCCTTCACGGACTCGTCGTCCATGTCGATCAGCTGGAACTTCAGGGAAGAAGAACCGGCGTTGATAACCAGAATTTTCATGGGAATCTCCTCCTCGTCGTGTTAAAAAGCCGGGGAAAGCTCCCTCCCCGCGCGGAGAGGGAGCAAATTGCCTTATCTTACGCCTGCGCCTTGACCGCCGCGATGGCCACGACGTCCACGATGTCCTCCACGGAGCAGCCGCGGGACAGATCGTTGACCGGCTTGGCCAGGCCCTGAATGATCGGGCCCACAGCCTTCGCGCCGCCCAGACGCTGCACCAGTTTGTAGCCGATGTTGCCCGCCTGCAGGTCCGGGAAGATCATGACGTTCGCCTTGCCGGCGACCGGGCTGCCCGGGCACTTGAGGGAGCCGACGGAGGAAACGAGCGCGGCGTCGGCCTGCATCTCGCCGTCCACGTTGAGCTCCGGCGCCTGCTCATGCACGAGCTTGACCGCATTGGACACCTTGTCCACGAGGTCATGCTTGGCAGAGCCCTTGGTGGAGAAGGAGAGCATCGCGACGCGCGGCTCCATGCCCAGCAGGGCCTTGCCGGTCTGCGCGGAGGCAATGGCAATGTCGGCCAGCTGCTCGCTGGTCGGGTCGATGTTGACCGCGCAGTCGCCGAAGACGAGCACGCCGTCGTCGCCGTAGCTCTTGTCCTGAACCTCCATCAGGAAGCAGGAGGAGACGGTCTTGATGCCCGGAGCGCCCTTGATGATCTGCAGCGCCGGACGCAGCACGTCGCCGGTGGTGTTGATCGCGCCGGCGACCATCGCGTCGGCGTCGCCCATCTTGAGCATCATCGTGCCGTAGAACAGCGTGTTCTTCAGGCACAGCTCGGTGGCCTTCTCAAGGGTCATGCCCTTCTTCTCGCGGATATGGAAAAGCTGCTCGGCATAGGCGGCGGTCTTCTCGCTCGTCGCGGGATCGACGATGGCCACGCCGGTCAGGTCGACGCCCAGCTCGGCGGCCTTGGCCTCGATCTCGGCCTTCGCGCCGACCAGCGTGATCTTCGCCAGGCCCAGCGCCACGATCTTCTGCGCGGCCTGCACCGTGCGCGGCTCGCTGCCCTCGGCCAGCACGACGTGCTTGACGTCCGCAGCCGCTTTTGCTCTGATTTTGTCAATGACAGACATGTTGAAATCCTCCTCGACGTGTTATAATAGGTCTGTACAGGGCAGACCCGGGGTAAGCACACTGATACACATTGATTATACCGCATTTTGCCGGTTTTGAAAAGCAAAACATACAATTTATTTCCCATTCTTTGGGCAAAGGAGGCACTTATGCGCGTCTGCGGCGTCATTTGCGAGTACAATCCGTTTCACAGGGGACACTCCCGTCATATTCACGACGCGAAAAGCCGCTCCGGTGCGGACCATCTCGTCTGTGTGATGAGCGGGCCGCTGACCCAGCGCGGCGAATTTGCCCGGCACGACAAGTGGACGCGCGCCCGTGCCGCCCTTGACGCCGGGGCCGACCTCGTGCTCGAGCTGCCGGTGCGCTTTGCATCCGGCGCGGCGCAGGATTTCGCGCGCGGCGGCGTGAGGACGCTCGCGGGCCTTAGCGTGGTGACGCACCTGTCCTTCGGCTGCGAGCCGGAGGCCATGGACGCGCTTCTCCCCGCCGCAAACGCGCTCAAAACCGAATCGCCCGAATTGCGCTCCGCCGTCCGCGAGGGGCTGTCCGCAGGTCTTGCCTACCCCGCCGCGCTCGCCCGCGCCGCGCAATCCGTCTGCGATATCCCGAATCTCGAGCGCGTGCTCGCCCTGCCCAATGCCTCGCTCGCCCTCGCCTATCTGCGCGAGCTGCCGCAAACCATCTCGCCCGTCCCCGTCGCGCGCGTGGGCGGCGGCTACCACGACGGCACGCTTTCCGAGCTCGCCAGCGCGACCGCCGTGCGCGCCGCGCTGCAAACCGGCCAACTCGCCGAAGCCCTCGCGCAGCTGCCCTTCCCCGACGATTTTGCGGATGCGGAGGCCCGCGGCATCGTCCACGATCCGGGTGCGCTGTCGCAATCCCTTCTATATATATTGCGCACGTCCTCGCCCGACGCCCTGCGCGGGATTCACGGCATGGACGAGGGCGTCGAGAACCGCCTCATCGCCGCCGCGCAGACCGCACACGACCGCGAATCCCTGCTCGCCGCCGCGAAGACGAAGCGCTACACGTGGGCGCGCCTCTCCCGCCTGTGCGCCCATGCGCTCACCGGCCTGACGCGCGACATCGCGGCGAATCACCCGAATCCCGAATACGCGCGCATCCTCGGCTTGCGCAAATCCGCCGCGCCGCTGCTGCACGAGATCAAGCGCAGCGCCACGCTCCCCCTCATCGCCAAGGCCGCCGATTTCGACCGCACAAACCCGCTTTTCGCCCTCGACGTGCGCGCGCAAGACCTCTGGGCGCTCGGCTGCACGGCTCCCGATGCGAGGCAGAGCGGCGCGGACTTCACGCGCGGCCCGGTCATCCTGTAAACCGACAAAGGAGACGATATCATGCGCCTGTTCATCCTGCCCGCCGCCGTGCTGCTCGGCGCGTGCCTGTATCTGCCGCTTCCCCGCGCGGGTGCATATCTGGCCGCCGGTCTGCGCGCGCTGTACGCAAAAGCCGCCGCCCTCTTTGCCAAAAAGAACGCCAGGCGCCCCGACAGCGCCGCGCTCATCGCCTGCTGCATCGCGGTCTTCGCGCTCGCCGCGCTGCTCTCGCTGCTCCACCCCATCGCCTGCGCCGTGCTCGCCGCACCGCTGTTCACCGCATGGGCCACGCTGCCCGCCTGCGCCGAGACCAAGGAAAAGCTCGATTCCGGCGCATACGAAAACGACATCCCCGCCTACGAGGGCATCGTCCGCAGCACGTGCGCCGGACTGGCCGCGCCGTTTGTGAAGGGCATGCTCGCGCCGATGCTGCTGTGCACACTGGGCATCCCGCTGCATCTGGGCAGCGCGCCGGGCTGGCTGTTCCTCCTCGTGACGAGCGTCCGCCCGCGTCAGAGGCCGCCGCGCCTGTTCGCGCTGATCGTGCGCCGCACATGCGATGGCGTGATGCGCGCGATGCTGCTTTTGTGCTCCTGCGCCGTGGGCAAGAGTCCCCTGCGCGCCCGTGGCGATACGCCGCGCGCCCTGCTCATGAACGTGCTGGGCATCGCGGGCGACGAGAGCGACACGCACGCACCGATGGCGGGCGACATCTCGCAGGCCGCATTCCTATGCCTGCTCGTCACGCTCGTGCTGGGCATCATGCTCACGGCCATGCTCGCCGTGTTCGTGCGCTGACCCGCCGCGCAATTACAAAAAAGCCGGAGTGCATGCCCCGGCTTTTCTTTTTGATTTTGCTCAGCTTCGCTCATTTCGCCGCGCGCTTCTTTTTGATCCACGCACCGGCGAGGCAAAGCCCCTGCGCCGCGAGCGGCAGCATGTAGATCATGTAGACGAACGTGTACTGCGACTTCGCCTCGAAGATCATGTGATACAGGATGCCGCCGATGACCACGACCGGCAGCACCAGCAAGCCCGCATCGCGCTCGCGCCGCACATGCCACGCCGACGCGACGGCTGCAAACAGCAGCAGCACGCGCTCCACGCCCGCCAGAATCACCTCGACCGTCACGCGGATCGGGCTGGTCGATGTGAAGATCTGCGGCGCGATGCCCGCGAGCACGCCAATCTGCTCGGTCGTCTCGCCGTAGACCATCGTGCCGTGCGCCCCCTCCAGCCACTGGCTCAGGAACTTCTCCACGAAGAAGCTCACCATCATCGCCGGGTCCGCCGCGAACTCGCCCAGGCGCGTCTTCAGGTCGGCCAGCGCGATGGCGTCGCGGTTCAGGCTGCGCTCGTCCGTGCCGATGAACTGGAACACGTATGCGTTATACCAGCCCGCGGCGATGTCGCCGTCCTGCATGCCCATCGTCAGGCGCGGGAGCATGCCCATCCTGTCGCGGTAGCGGATGTTGCCGCGAATCGCGTACTGCCAGCGGATGAAGCGCGGAGCCTGCGTGGCGATCACGACCGCCGCCAGCACGAACAGCAGCGGCTTCCAGTCGCGCTTGGCGATGCCGTGCAGGACGGCGCATATGACCAGCGCCGCCAGCAGAATCGCCGCGTTGAGCTTGGCGATATACGCCGCCGCACCGAAAATCGCGATCGTCAGGCCGTCGATCAGCTTGCCGCTGCGGGTGTAGAGCACGTACCCGCGAATCGCCAGCGAGCCAAAGAGCAGCATGGGCATCGTGCCGTAGACGAACACCGCGTATATCCACATCGGGAAATACGTCGCGCCGATCGCCCAGACCGCCGCGTCCGCGCGCTCGCCGTCGGGCATCACGCGCCTGGCCATATCCGCCAGCACAAGCAGGATGCCAAGCCCCATGAGCACATTGAGTACCGGCATCACGTCGTCAAAGTATTCCTGAACGCCCATCAGATGCATGATGTATGCGATGGGCTCGAGCGTGAACACCGTGTTGAGCTGATACTGAAAGCTCTGGAAATAGTCCGTCTGGAGCGGGAAATAATCGCCGCGCGAGAACCGCTGCGCCGCGAGGCTCACGACCTGAAAGTCCGCGTCCTGCCGCACGCGCAGGCCCACGAGCAGCAGCGCCGCCACCACGGCCATCACCACGGCGGGCAGCGCCGTCAAATGCATGCGCGAGAGCCTCTGGCACACCCGCCACATGAAAACGGTCAGCGCCAGCATGCCGATGAACGCCGCCGCGATGCCGATGTGGAAGCCCGGCTCAAAGTGCACGACCTCCGGCTTGACGATGGTCACGCGCAGGAAAAAGCCCACCGCGAACAGCGTCGCCGCGAAGATCGCCACCGCCGCCCACGCGAGCGACGCCAGCACATTCGCCGTCCGTTCCCTTGTCATATGCACGCCTCCCCATGTACACTGTCAAATTCGATTGTATCATCAATATATGTCACTGTCAACCGATTATAAAAAGCCGGAACGCGCGTCCCGGCTCTTGTGTTCATTTCCCCTTGCGGCTCACATGCCCAGCGCCGCGTTCACGGTCTGCTGCGCCCATGCGTCAAAGCCGTCGGGGTTCGCGTCGTAGAGCAGGCCCGTGCAGTCCGCCGCAGCCGCCGTCAGGCCCGCGATGCTCGCGCCGAGCATGCTCTGTCCGGCGGATTGCAGCTGCATCGCGCTCTCCGGCTTCGTCAGCGCCGCAACCAGCGAGAGCGCCGCCTCGCGCCGGGCGTCGTCCTGCCAGCAGGCGCGGGTGATGCCGATGCCAATGTCCGGCGTGCCGGCGATCTTCGTGCGCATCTGGCCGTCTGCGGGCGGGAGGCTGATGACCATCACGCTCGCCGCGCGCTCTGCGGGGATCGCCAGCGCGAGGTCGTCGCCGTCAAAGCGCATCGCCGCCGCGCCGTCGATGAACGCCGTCATGCAGTCCGCGTCCGTCATGTTCGCCGGATCGGGGCCGAATGCGCCCGCCGCAGCCAGCTGCGTGAGCACGTCCTTCGCGCCGTCCAGCGACGCCTGCCCGCCGTATTCCGATTCCGGCGCGCCCGCAAGCGCCGCGCAGTCCAGCACGATCTCCGGCCAGTCGCACAGCGCGTTGGCGACGGGCAGAACGCCCTGCCCCGACAGATTGCCCGCCAGCGCCACCAGCTCGTCAAACGTCGCCGGAGCGTCGAGCCCCAGCGTCGTGAGCACATCGAGGTTGACATACAGCGCCTCCCAGTTCAGGCGCACCGGCGAGAGCAGCTGCGCGCCGTCCGCCTCGGCCATCGCGGGGAACGCCTTCATGCCGCAGTCCGGCGAGGCCGCGAGGATGTCCGCGACCGGCACGAGCTGCGCGCCGTCAAGCCCGCTGCCCACGGGCAGAACGACGACGTCCGCCTCGCCCGCGTTCACCATATCCGCCATCATCGCCATCCATGTTTCGTCCATCAGGCCGGAGTAGTCCTCGACGATGTTGCCGGTCTCCTCCTCCCAGGCGGTGAGGATGTCCATATACGCCTGCGCGGCGAAGTCCATATCCGCAAACGGCGTGAGCGTGCGCAGCGTCACGCCCGCCGCCTGCGCGCCCGCCGCGAGCGTCAGGAGCATCGCGCACAGCACGATTCCGCTGATCCATTTCCGCATGATGATCCCTCCAAATCTTTGTCGTCACAGGCCAAGGTTGATGGCCTTTTGAAGCGTCTTCCGGGCGACCGGGGCCGCCACGCCGCCGCCGGAGCCGCCGTTTTCCACCAGCACGCAGACGGCGTACGGCGCGTTGTCGTTTGTGATGTAGCCCACGAACCACGCGTGCGAGAGCACGTCCTTGTCGTCGCTCGCCTCGGCGCTGCCGGTCTTACCCGCCACGACGTAGCCGTTGCCAAGCGCCGCGCGCGTGCCCGTGCCGCTTTTCACCGTGCGGATCATCGCCTGCTCGATGGTCTTTGCCACCGTCGCCGGCATCACGCGCCAGCCCTCGTCCGAGGACGGCAGCTTCCTTGAGCCGCCCTGCGCGGTCGTGATGTCCGCGATGAGCTTGGGCTCGTGCATGACGCCGCCGCTTGCGACAGCCGCCGCGATGAGCGCCATGTGCATCGGCGTGGTCAGCACGCGGCCCTGTCCGATCGAGCTCCACGCCAGATCCTCGGGGCTTAAGTTGTCGATGGGATAGCTCGAGTTGTATACGATCATGTCGCCGAACAGGAAATTCTCGTTGAAGCCCATCTCCTCCGCCGTCTTGCCCAGCCGCTCATAGCCCAGATCCTGCGAGATCGCCGCGAACGTCGTGTTGCAGCTGTGCACGAACGCCTCGGTCAGCGTCTGCACGCCGTGCGCGCTTGCGTCGGTCACGTTGTAGCTGCCGACCGGGTAGTAGCCCGTGCAGTCGAACGCGAAATTGTCCAGATCCGGCAGGTTTTGAAGCGCCGACGCCATCGTCACGATCTTGAAGACCGAGCCGGGCGGATAGAGGCCCTGCGTCGCGCGGTTGATGAGCGCGCCGGCCTGCTCGTCGGAGAGCGCCTCGTCCATGTCCGTCGGGTCAAACTGCGGCATGGACACCATCGCGAGCACTTCGTTCGTCTTGTAGTTGAGCACGACGACCGCGCCGCGCTTGCCCTCGGGGAAGACCTCGCCGATGTAGCGCGAGAGCCGCTCGCTGACGGTCAGGCGGATGTCGTCGCCGCGCTGGGGCGTGCCGGTCAGGGCGTCGCCGATGCGCTCGAGCACGCTCGCCCGGAAACCTAACATGTACTGCGCGTGGAACGTCTCCGCGCCGGTTGACACCTTGCCGCCGCTGTCGCCGACGACCTGCGAGACGGCCAGGCGCGTCTCTTGATTTCTGTTGTATCGCCGCTCGCCGTCCTCGTCCGTGTAGGCGAGCACCGTGCCGTCGCGGTCTGTGATACTGCCCATGATGACGCTCTGCTTGCCGCTCGTGATGCGCGGGTTGTGCGGGTTGGATACCCAGCGTCCGCCGTAAAAATACACCGAATAGCAGGCGTAGGCGATCATCAGCATGAACGCCGACGCCATCAGCAGCATCGCCATGCGGATTCTTCGCTTGATGACCTTGATACGCTACGCCTCCCTTGCCGGTTTGGAAAAGAGGATGTCCTCCTCCATGTTGTCCCGCGCGCGTGCGCCGACGCCGTGCAGGATGCCCATCAGCGCCAGACACGACGTGAGCGAGCTGCCGCCGTAGCTCAAAAACGGCATCGTCACGCCGGTGAGCGGCAGCATCTTGATGACGCCGCCCACGATCATCACCGTCTGCACGCCCAGCATCACCAGCACGCCGCAGCCAAGCAGCATCTCAAACGACCTGCGCGAGCGCGTGATGAGCGTCGCCCCGCGCCAGATCAGCATCAGATACACCGCCAGCACGAGCAGGCCGAACACGAGGCCCAGCTGCTCGCAGATGACGGCGAAGATAAAGTCGTTGTAATACATGGGGATCTGCTCCGGCGTGCCCTGCCCCAAGCCCACGCCGAACAGCCCGCCCGAGCCGATGGCCAGCAGCGCCTGTATGATCTGATAGCCCTTGTCCAGCGGGTCGCTCCACGGGTTGCGCCACATCGCCACGCGCACCTTCACGTGCGCAAACATCTTATAGCCCACAACAGCCGCGCCCGCGCCGCCGCAAAGACCGATGAGCGTGAGCGGCATGTTGCCGCAGGCCACGTAAAACATCGCCAGCGTCGTAAGATAGTAGATCAGCGCCGTGCCGAGGTCGCGCTGGAGCATCAGCAGCCCCAGACACGCCGCCGCGAACAGGATCGCGGGCATCATCTGGAAGACCGTGCGGTGCGTGCTGAAATAATACGCCAAAGACAGGACGAGCGAGAGCTTGACCAGCTCGCTGGGCTGGAAGCTGCCGAAGAACGGCACCTCGACCCAGTTCTTCGCGCCGTTCTGCCATTCGCCGAAGGCCAGCGGCAGGATCAGCGCCGCGATGCCCAGCAGCATCGAGAGCAGCGCGAGGCCGTGGAATCTGCGCATGTGCAGCACGATCTCGCTGATGACGATCATCCCGACGAGGCCGAGCATGTAAAACTCCGCCTGCCGCACGCCGCGCGCGGGCGACACCGTACACAGCACCACCACGCCCACGCCGCAAAGGAAGTTCGTCAGCGCCATGATGAGCGGGTCGATGGGCAAAACGCGCGGCATCGCCATCGTCATCAGCAGCCCGACCGGCACCATCAAAAAGCAGATGCCGATCTGCTCGCCCGCGCCGTTTGCCGTCGCCAGCAGAAGGCCCAGCGCCTCGAACACCGCCGTCAGCAGCGCGATCATCGTCACCTTCGCGTCCGCCGCTCGGGAGACCGCCCTCGCCCGGTCGCGTCTGGCCGCCTCGCGCTTTTGCCTGTCCTTCTGCTCGCGGCGGCTCGCCTTGGGCGCTTCCTTCGGGGCAATCGCCTTGCCCATGCCGTCCCCGGCGTATCGCGCGCGCCTCGGGCTGGCCGCCTGCGTCTTCGATGCGGATTTTGCGCGGGATGCCTCGGCCTTCGCCGCCGATTTGGGCGATGATGCGGGCTTATATGGCGTCTCTCTCGCGGACGCCGCCTTTGCCGCGCGCTTCGTGCCTTCCTTTTTTATAGGTTCTTTTTTTGCGGATTCCTTTTTCGCGGGCTGACGTGCCCTGGGCTCCTTCGCCTTTTTGTATCGCGCATCCGCCGCGCCGTCCTCGCCCACGCGCACGGCCCGCCGCCGTTTCGCCGTGTCCTGCTCGTTGCGGGCCATGCCGTCACCTCCGCGCCCTTTCCTTCTTTAAGGGCTTGCCGCCCTTCTTCGTCTGTTCCTTCTCGCGCTTTTCCTCGCGCTTCTTCTCGCGGCGCATCTCGCCCTTGCCCGGCGCGCCGATGCCCTCGCCGCGTCCCTGCTGCGCCTTCGTGCGGCGCGCGCTGGTGACGTAGGGCTCAGCCGGCAGGTGGCTCTCCGTGCGTGTGTCCAGCTCCAGCGCCATCTTCAGGTCGCCGACGCGCAGGATCGTCCCGCCGCGCAGCACGGCCTCATCGCCCGGCCCCATCGGCACGTCGTCCACAAGAAAGCCGTCCTTGTGCAGCGGCACGATGTGCAGCTGGCCCGGCTCGACCCAGAAAAACGCCGAGCGCATGTGGACGCGCCGGTACGGGATGCACATATCGCAGCTGTGCGACGCGCCCATCGTCCCTTCGTAGGGCACGCTGATCTCCGTGCCCGCGGGCAGGCGCCTGTTCCCCGCCGAGATCACGCGCAGCACGCCCGCCGCGCCGGACTGGGGCGTCCCCTTCTTCACGCGCCGCCAGAGCGCGCTGTCGGAGAGCACCTTGCGCGCCGAGAGCAGCACGATGAGCGCGATGATGCACGCGCCCAGATACCCAAAGCTCATCGAGAGCACCTGATACCACGCCTGCGTCATCGTCTCACCCCTTCCCCGTCTTCGCGCGCCGCGGCCCTGTCTTTTGATTATAACATAAAAACGCAAGCGGGCGGCGAAATCATCCCGAAAAAGAAAACTTTTCCGTTTTGCGCCCATCATGCCCACAGAACGGCGCGCCGAACGCGAAAAAATCCGGTTGTTTTCACCAATTGCCCTCTGCCGCTTGCCAAAGGCGCGCTCTATGTGTATAATATATGAACCGGAAGAAGAATTTTGACCCCATCACGGGCAGAGGGAGGACACCATGGCGGAAGAGAGAATGCTCATCACCGGTGGGCAGCGGCTGGAGGGTACCGTGCGCGTCAGCGGCGGCAAGAATACGTCCGTGGCCATCATCCCCGCCGCCATCCTCAGCCAAACGCCCTGCATCATCGAGAACCTGCCCAACATCGAGGACGTCACCGTCTCCGTGGAGACGCTGCGCCACCTCGGCGCGAAGGTCATCTGGGAGCCCAGGGACGGCATCATGCAGGTGGACGCCAGCACGATCAACCGCACCGACGTGCCGCTCGAGCTCTGCCGCCGCATGCGGGCTTCTTCCTATTATATCGGCGCGCTGCTCGCCCGCTTTGGCAAGGCCTCGGTGCCGCTGCCCGGCGGCTGCAACATCGGCAGGCGTCCCATCGACCAGCACATCAAGGGCATGCGCGTGCTCGGCGCGGACGTCGATACGGCGCACGGCACGGTCGTCGCGCAGGCCGATCACCTGACCGGCGGCGATGTGTTCATGGACATGGTCACCGTCGGCGGCACGATCAATGTCATGCTCGCCGCCTCCTGCGCGCAGGGCACGACCACCATCTATAACGCGGCGAAGGAGCCGCACATCGTCGACCTGGCGAACTTCCTGAACTCCATGGGCTGCAAGGTCAAGGGCGCGGGCACGGATGTCATCCGCGTGCGCGGCGTCGAGAAAATGACCAGCCGCCGCCCGTATGCCGTCATCCCCGACCAGATTGAGACCGGCACGCTGATGATCGCCGCCGCCGCGACGCACGGCGATGTGACGATCTGCGGCTGCATCCCCACGCACATGGAGGCGCTGACCGCCAAGCTGCTGGAGATGGGCGCGCGCGTGGAGGAAAAGGACGACGCCATCCGCGTCCGCTCGCTGGGCGCGCACAGGGCGATCACGTTTAAGACCCAGGTCTACCCCGGCTTCCCGACCGACCTCCAGCAGCCGATGAGCGCGCTGCTGTGCACGGCAACCGGCACATCGACCGTCGTGGAGTACATATTCGAGTCCCGTTTCCGCCATCTTGCGGAGATGGAGCGCATGGGCGCGCGCGTGCGCGTGTTAGAGCAGACCGCCGTCATTGAGGGCGTCCCGCAACTGCACGGCGCAGCCGTCGAGGCCAGCGACCTTCGCGCGGGCGCGGCGCTGGTCATCGCGGGCCTGATGGCGCAGGGAACGACCGAGATCAGCAACACGCATTTCATCGACCGCGGCTATGAGCACCTCGAGGACAAGCTCTCCTCGCTGGGCGCGATCATCTCCCGCACCACGGACTGACGCGCGGTTATCGGCGATCTTTACCTAGGGTGTGTTTCTAAACTCGACGAAGTGCATTTTCGGCATCTTTTCATGCATGACCGCGTCTTCGAATCTCGATTTACATCCAGTAAACCTTCGCTTCTCATCCTTGTCCTGCATGAAAATCTGCT
>CALVTQ010000068.1 GCA_944362695.1 uncultured Clostridia bacterium | reverse complement strand
TCACCGTCGAGGGCGACTATCATTTTTACAACAGGCTGGGCTTTCGCACGTCGGCGGAATTCGGCGTGTATCCCACGAGCGGCTTCCCGATGACGGAGCCGCGCTGCATGATGGCGATGGAACTGCGGCCCGGCGCGTTTGCGGGCGGCGGGTACATCGTGTACATGTATCACAACGCATAAACCGGCGTATATATGATATGGAAGAAAAAGGAGCGGACGGATATGAACGAGATCAAAACGGTGGGCCTGATCGGCCTGGGCGCGGTGGGCGCGCTGTACGCGGACAGGCTGCTTGCGAGCGGCGCGGACCTGCGCGTGATCGTCGATGAAGGGCGCAAAGCGCGCTATGAGGCGGAAGGCGTGTTCGTCAACGGGCGGCGCGTCGATTTTCCATACGCGACCCCGAAGGATGCCGCTCCCGTCGATCTGCTGCTGATCGCCACGAAATTCGGCGGTGTGCGCAAAGCGCTTGAGACGGCGGCGGGCTTCGTCGGGCCGGACACGCTGATCGTGTCGCTCATCAACGGCGTGACGAGCGAGGGCATCGTGGCCGAGCGCTTTGGCGATAAAAACGTGCTGTACAGCGTGGCGCAGGGCATGGACGCCGTGAAGGCGGGCAGCCGGCTGACATACGAGCACCCGGGCGTGGTGCTGCTGGGCGAGCGCGAGCCGGGCGAGATCAGCGCGCGCGTGCAGATGGTCGCGGATTACCTGACACCGCGCGGCGTGAAGGTGCAGCCGGTGACGGACATGGTGCGCAGGCAGTGGGGCAAGCTGATGCTCAACGTCGGCGTCAATCAGGCCGTCATGGTCTTCGAGGGCGACTATGGCACGGTGCAGCGGCCCGGCAAGGCGCGCGACGTGATGATCGGCGCGATGCAGGAGGCGCGGATGATCGCGGGGCTTGAGGGATACGAGATCACGCAGCAGGAGCTCGATGACTACGTGGCACTGATCGACTCGCTCACGCCCACGGGCAAGCCGAGCATGAGGCAGGACGGCGAGGCGCACCGCAGAAGCGAGGTCGAGCTTTTTGCGGGCACGATGGTGAAGCTGGCAGCAAAGCACGGCGCGAGCGTGCCGGTCAACGAATGGCTCTATGCGCGCGTGCAGGAAATGGAAGCGGCGTACTGAGCGGCGCACAGGGTGACAAATTGTGTATAAACGGCTGCATAAGCTTTGGAAATTGAATATTTGAACTTGCAAAGCATCATTTTAGACGCGGATTTTCACAATTTACGTCGAATTTACAAGAAAAAGTAAATAAATATGCGAAAGTCAGTCAATTTTGCTTGACAGAAGATCATGGCAGGAATATAATAACAATACGCGCAGGAATAAGCACCTGCGACGTGATGTTAAGGAGGATATAAGCCATGAAAAAGTTGATTGCTGCCATTCTCGCTTGCATGCTGGTGCTCTCCATGAGCGCGGCGCTCGCGGCGGACAAGTACGTCATCGCGATGGACACCGTCTTCAAGCCGTTTGAGTACACCGACGCCGAGGGCAACTTCGTGGGCATTGACGTGGATATCATGAAGGCCATTGCCGAGGATCAGGGCTTTGAGGCGGAGCTCAAGAGCCTTGGCTGGGATGCCGCCATCGCGGCCTGCCAGGCGGGCCAGGCGGACGGCCTGATCGCTGGCGCGTCCATCACCGACGAGCGCAAGGCGAGCGGCTGGATCTTCTCCGACGGCTACTTCACCGCCACCCAGTGCATGACCGTGCTGGCGGGCAGCGACATCAAGGGCTTTGCGGATCTGTCCGGCAAGATGGTCGCCGTCAAGACCGGCACGCAGGGCGCGGCCTACGCCGAGAGCCTGAAGGAAGCCAACGGCTTTGACATCACCTACTTCGAGGATTCTCCCACGATGTATCAGGCCGTCATCGGCGGCCAGTGCGTGGCCTGCTTCGAGGACACCCCGATCATGGCGGCCACGATCAAGGAAAACGCGCTGCCGCTTGAGATCGTCGAGGGCAGCGAGAACGAGGGCGCTCCCTACGGCTTCGCGGTGTTCAAAGCCGAGAAGCAGGAGCTGATCGACAAGTTCAACGCCGGTCTGGCCAACATTAAGGCGAACGGCAAGTACGACGAGATCCTCGCCAAGTACCTTGACTGATCCCGCGACTTCTGATTTCAGCGACGGAACCGAGGGGCACAACAGAAAGTGCCCCTCTTTTTTGACGAGAGAGGGGTGAGCCTCCGTGCTCAGAATTATCGACGTATACGGCGAACTGCTGCTCAAGGCGATGGGGCAGACGCTCCTGCTCGCGCTGTGCGGCCTGTTCTTCGCGTGCATACTGGGCCTGATCTTCGGCCTGATGAGCGTGGTGAAAAACAGGCCGTGCAACATCATCGCGCGCATATTTGTCGACGCCATCCGCGGCGTTCCGATGATCGTTCTGGCGTATTTCATCTACTTCGGCGTGCCGTATCTGCTCAACACGATCATGAAGATCGGCGGCGTGACGCTCACGGCGCTTCAGGCCGGCACGGCGTGCCTTGCGCTCAACTGCGGCGCATACATGGCCGAGATCATCCGCGCGGGCATCGAGTCGGTCGATAAAGGGCAGATGGAGGCGGCGCGCAGCCTGGGCATGCCGTATTGGCGCTCGATGTATCGCGTCGTGCTGCCGCAGGCCATCCGCACGATGATCCCCAGCATCATCAACCAGTTCATCATCACGCTCAAGGACACGTCGATCCTGTCGGTCATCGGCTTCCCGGAGCTGGTCAACACGGCCAAGAACGTCTTGGCGAACACGTTCATGTCCTTCCAGACGTGGGCGATCGTGGCCGTGATGTATCTGGTCATCATCCAGACGCTGTCGGTTCTGGCCAAACATCTTGAGAGGAGGCTCAAGCATGGACTCTAAGAACGTCAAAATTCACGTGAGCCACCTCAAAAAGAATTTCGGCAAGCTCGAGGTGCTGCGCGACATTTCCAACGACATCACGGAGGGCGAGGTCGTCGTCGTCATCGGCCCGTCGGGCAGCGGCAAATCGACGTTCCTGCGATGCCTGAACAGGCTCGAGGACATCACCAGCGGCGAGGTCGTCGTCGACGGCGTGAACATCGCGGACAAGAAGGCCGATATCAACAAGGTCCGCGAGAACGTGGGCATGGTGTTCCAGCACTTCAATCTGTTCAACAACATGAACGTGCTGCGCAACCTGACGCTCGCGCCGGTCGATCTGGGCAAGATGAGCAAGGCCGACGCGCAGAAGCAGGCGATGAAGCTGCTCGAGCGCGTGGGTCTGGCGGACAAGGCGCAGGCGTTTCCCTCGCAGCTCTCCGGCGGACAGAAGCAGCGCGTGGCGATTGCGCGTGCGCTGGCGATGAACCCGGATATCATGCTCTTTGACGAGCCGACGAGCGCGCTGGACCCGGAGATGGTCGGCGAGGTGCTTGAGGTCATGAAGGAGCTGGCGCGCGAGGGCATGACGATGGTCGTCGTCACGCATGAGATGGGCTTTGCGCGCGAGGTGGCCGACCGCGTGATCTTCATGGACGGCGGCTACATCCTCGAGGAAGGCACGCCGGAGGAGGTCTTCGGCAATCCGCAGAACCCGAGGACGAAAGATTTCCTAAACAAGGTCTTGTGATTTTCATGGCTATACAAAAACACGGCGGGCGCGATGCTCGTCGTGTTTTGCATATGGAAAAATTTTGCGCGGGCGGGAAGAATTGCCGCGCGTCGTTCGTCTTGTGTATGAACGCGGCTCACTCAAAGCGCAGCAGGTCGTGCGCGATGGGCGTATAGAACAGGCGCTTGATCTGCGCGGCGTCGTTTGTCTGCGGGAGAATCCACATGAGCTTGGCGACGACGGACTCAACGGTCATCGTGTGCGCCTGAAGGATGCCGGGGAGCTCCGCGGCGCGCGCGCCGACTTGATAGACGCCCAAATCGCTGCCCTCGTGGGGCACCTGCGTGGTGATGACGATGGGCTTGCCCGCGTCGCTCCAGGCATGCACGGCGGCGAGGAAGTCCTCCTGCTCATAGCACGGCAGGCCGCCGACGCCGAAGCTCTCGATGACCAGCGCGTCATAGCGGCTCAGCAGGATATGCAGCACGTCCGGGTTCATGCCCGGAATCAGGCGCAGGACGAACACGCGCGTGTTGAGCCTGCCGCAGAAGACGGGCGGCGTTTGCGGCTTGTCCTCGCGGATGTAATGCAGGATGCGGCCCTCGCGAAGCAGCGCGACATCGGGATAGTCGATCGAGGAAAAGGCGTTCATCGACTTGGTTCGCGTCTTGCGGGTGCGCGTGCCGCAGATCACCCTGCCGTCAAAGACGACGAGCACGCCGAAGAGGGCGTCGTCCTGCGCGGCGAGGAAGGCGTCGAACAGATTGCGGCGCGCGTCGGTCTCGGGGTCGTAGATGGACTTCTGCGAGCCGGTGAGCACGATGGGCTTCGCGCTGTTTTGTATCAGATAGGACAGGGCGCTGGCGGTGTAGGCCATGGTGTCGGTGCCATGGGTGATGACGAAGCCGTCATAGGCGTCGTAATGCTCGCGCACGCAGGCGGCGATGCGCAGCCAACAGTCGGGCGCCATGTTGGTGGAGTCGATGTTCATCAGCTGAAGCGCGTCGATGCGGCAAAGGCTCGCCAGAGACGGCACGCAGTCAAGAATGTCCTGCGCGCAGAGCTGGGGCGCGAGGCCGTCGACTGTCGGGCGGCTGGCGATGGTGCCGCCGGTGGCGATGAGCAGTATGCGTTTCATAAACAAACCCTTTCTCAGGTCGATTGTAAACGGTCGGGCTGATATTATAGCACATCGGACGGCTCTCGGGGAAGGGGCAAACGCGCGGCGTTTGACGAAAGAAACGCACAATGATATAATGATACGGAAAAGGCGAACGGCGGGGCTTGCCCCGTGACATAGACAGGAGGAGATCGACATGAAATTCGCGATGAAATGGCTGGCGCTGCTCGCGCTGCTGCTGGCGCCCGTGGCCGCGCTGGCCGGGGATAATCTGCTGCTGGTGGAGATGCCGGAGAGCGCCGTGCTGGTGGAGAATGTGTCCTTTGAGGACGGCGATTTCGTGCAGAGCTATCAGCTGGAAGGCGGCGTGATGCTGATGCTGGTGCGCTACGGCGGGATGAGTATGACGGCGGACGAGCTGGTTGAAAGCGAATGGGCGGGCAGCAAGAGCGTCACGCCCGGCACGATCGAGGAGATCGACGGCTATCCCGCGCAGCACGTGATCGTCCGCGCGGACGACGGCTTCGGCGGCGAGATCGACGCGAACCTGATTGTCGTGAGCACAGACGACGCGACGCTGATTCTGCAGATCACCGGCCCGGCCGGCACGGATGTGACGCCGATTCTCGGCACGCTGCATGTGCAAAGCGGCGACGAGGTTGTCACCGATACGGCGGAGGCGGAGGTCGGCTGACCGGCAACAAACAGCAAAAAACGGGGCGCGGGGCGAACCTGCGTCCCTTTTATTACAAAAAGAAGAAAAAATTTTAAGAAAATTTCAAATTTATGGAAGAATCAGGCGGGAAAAACCGTCTTATATATAGAATGGTACTACTAAAGGAGCGTGAGCATGATGAAGAAACTGTGCTGTGTGCTGGCGGCGCTGCTGATCGCGGCGACTGCGTCGGCGGGCATTTGCGAAAGCCTGTATGTGGACAACCGCGAGACGGACAAGGTCTATCCCGAGCGGCTGAATCTGCGCGACGCGCCCAACAGGGACGGCGGCATGCTCGGCCTCTACTACACCGGCACGCAGGTCGATGTGCTCGGCGTTGAGGGCGACTATACGAAGGTCAGCGTCGGCGGCATCGAAGGATATATGGCCAGCGAATACCTCATCACGATGGACGAGGCCGAAAAGCGCTACGGCGCGGAGAGCGGCTTTGGCAAGGGCCGCGACGCCGTGGTCGACCTGACCGGCATGTGGCTGAGCGACACGCCGCTGCTGGAGGGCGCCAGGGACGACGCAGCCGTGCTCGAGCGGCTGACCGACGAGACGGCGGTCGAGGTGCTGGGCGTGCTGGATAACTGGGCATACATCGCCGCGGACGTGAACGGCACGCGCACGCTGGGCTATGTCGATCTCGACGTGCTCACCGACGTGGGCGCGTATAAGGTCATGATCGTTGCGGGCAAAAAGGCCGACAGCAAGACGACGCTCTACGCCGCGCCCAACGGCAAGGCGATCATGGACATCAAGAACGGCACGGCGTGCTTCAACGTCTTCGGGCGCAAGGAAGGCTCGTGGATCAAGGTGCGCGTCGGCGGCGTGACGGGCTACGTCAAGGGCGGGCAGAGCGCGAATCTCAAGGCGCTGCAGAGCGATGAGGCACGCAAAGCGATACCCTATTATCCGCTGATGATGCAGACGAAGGACGATGTGCTGCTGTACCACGCGACGGGCGACGATGACGCGCAGTACATCACGCTGGGCAAGGGCATGAAGATCGAGCTGCTCGCCGAGGCGGACGATTACGCGTACGTGCGCACATACGAGGGCGGCGTCGGCGCGTATCACGTCGGCGATTTCGGCTATGTGAAGCTGTCCGATCTGACGCTCACGGATGCATCGGCGAGCGTGGGCATCGCGCAGGCGGATAACGGCGACGTGCCGGTCGTGCTGCTGGCCAAGCCGGAGAAGGGCGCAAAGATGATCGGCGCGCTCTGCCCGGGCGCGCAGGTGCGCATCGTGGACTACACGCAGACGGACTATGTGAAGGTCAAGCTCGAGGACGTCGAGGGCTACATCCCCAAGAGCGAGATCCGCATGCTCAGCGGCGGCGAGACCGTGAGCGAGCGCATCCCGCAGCGCGCCATCGCGAAGGAGGATTTCTCGCTGTGCGTGAGCCCGGACAAGAAGGGCAATCTGAACGTCAGCGTGACGGCGGGCGAGCGTGTGTACATGCTTGGCGTGTGCGACGGCTGGGCGTATGTGCAGGCGGCGGCGAGCGTGGGGCTCAATGAGCTGAGCGACGAGCAGGACAGGACGGGCTTCGTGCAGCTCGACGTGCTGAACGCGCCGATGAGCTCGACGCACCTGACGGCGGTCGTGAACACGGATAAGGTCAACATGCGCACCGAGCCCAGTAGCACCACGGGCGATATCATCGCCAAGGCGCGCACGGGCGAGCTGCTGCGCGTGGCGGACTACGGCGCGGACTGGACGTGCGTCGTGACGCCGGCGGGAAAGCGCGGATATGTGATGACCAAGTATCTGGAGTTTGACGACTGACGCCATGGGGTAAGCGGACAAAAATGGCAGAGCAGGCGGCGTGGGGAGCGATTCCCGCGCCGCTTTTTGTATGCGCGGAAACAAAAAACGCGCCGCCTAAAGACATCGCGAGCGCACGGAAAAACGCGCTGTCGTGATGATTGAAAAACACATCGCATTTGGGACGAATTGTGGGTGTAAAGCGAAAAATCGGCGGGTTTGCGGAAATTGGAAGGCGAAAATTCAGCGTAAAGCGAAAGATTTTTGCGGGCCAAGGGGCGGCGCGGCGGCGGGAAATCGTGAGCCTGTACAAAACGTGCGGGAAAAATTATGCAGATTTGAAGCGCGGGGGAGGACGGAAAAGGTGCGTCGCTTGCATGCCGGACGCGTTAGGGGTATAATGTGCGCGTGGCGCAGAGGAGCGCATGGGGATGCGCCCGACGCCATGAAGCAACGCAAGAAGAGCTATGCGCGTCCGACAGGGACGCCGGAAAGGAGTGGATGCTTCATGAAACAGTTCAGCTATGTGCTGACCCAGAACGGCGCGCTTGCCGCGAAGCCGGTTGGGAACCTGATGCGGGAAGCCGCCCGCTTCAGCAGCAGAGTGCGCCTGAGCAACGGCGTGAAAGATGCTGTGCTCAGGGAGCAGCGCGACGTGATGAACCTGGGCTTGCAGGGCGGAAATAAGATCACCGTGACCGTCGAGGGCGCGGATGAGGAAGCCGCCGTCGCCGCGATTCAGAACTACGTCGTGGAGAACCTGTAAACAAGAGAAAATGAAAATGAGCTCCGTGCGATTGCGCGGGGCTCACATTGTATCAGAAAAAAGCGGCGTCGCTCCCGGATGACAGGATGACGCCGCTTTATATATATAAGGAAAATTCGCCGCACAATCACTTGCGCTTGGGCAGGCCGAACGTCATGAACTCGCACTCGAGCCGTCCGTTGTAAAAGCGGCGCTTTTTGTCCGCACGCCTGCCGAAGCAGCGCTCGAAGCCCGGATGCGACGTGATGGCCGAAAGCGTGAAGCCCGGATGACGGCGCAGGAGCAGGCCCATGTCGCGATAGAGCGCCTCGCAGGACTTGCGGTCGCTCAGGCGCTCGCCATAGGGCGGGTTGCACAGGAACGCGCCGCGCTCGGCGGTGAGCTGACAGACGCGCGCGTCGGCGACCTCAAAGCGCACGCAGCCGTCCATGCCGGCCTGATGCAGATGCCTGCGCGCCAGCTCGACGGCCTGCGGGTCGATGTCTCCGCCGGAGATGCCCTCGACCTGATCGGGCTTAAAGCGCTCGCGTGCTTCCTCGCGCAGGGCGGCAAATTCGCTTTGCGGCATATCGCGCCAGCTCTCGATGGCAAACTCGCGCGTCAGGCCCGGCGCGCGGTCGGCCATGCGCATGGCGGCCTCGATCATCAGCGTGCCCGTGCCGCACATGGGGTCGTGGAGCACCATGCCCGGACGCCACGGGGAGAGGGAGACAAGCGCGGCGGCGAGCGTCTCGCGAAGGGGCGCTTCGCCGTTCCACGTGCGGTAGCCGCGGCGGTTGAGGGCCACGCCGCTGGCATCGAGCGTGAGCTGGGCGATGTCGCCGTGCAGCGCGACGTCGATGGCGACGGTCTCGCCGGTTTCGTCAAACCACGCGCTGTGATAGCGCTGCTTGAGGCGCTCGACGATGGCCTTCTTGGTGATCGCCTGGCAGTCGCGCACGCTCATGAGCTGGCTGCGGGCGCATTTGCCGCTGACCGGAAAGCGCGTGTGCTCGCCGATGAAGTCCTCCCACGGCAGGGCGCGCACGCCCTCGAACAGCTCCTCAAAGCTGCGGGCCTCAAAGCGCCCGACGACGAGCAGCACGCGGTCGGCGCAGCGCAGCCAGAGGTTGGCGCGCATCGCATCTTCAAACGTGCCCATAAAGCGCGCGCCGCCGTTTTCCGCCTTGGCGTCGATGCCCATGCGGGAAAGCTCGCGCGCGGCGACGCCCTCCAGACCGAACGCGGCGGTGGCGATCCATTCGTATTTCATCGAAATTGCTTCCTCCTGATTCGTGTGCGCTGTCAGTATACCAGCAAAAGGGCGGCGGCGTCAATGAAAATCGGGCGGCGGGGCGGTGCGCGCGGTAGTCAGACGTCGGATCATATGGCAAAACATTGCCAAAGTATCCTAAAAAAAGCCAGCGAACGGCCAAAAATGCAGCAATTTTTCGGTAAAAATGGAAAAGACGCGCGTTAGGGCTGTTCAAAACGTGAAAAAATTGGTATACTATATGCGGCTTATGGAATATCGGGAGGGTATCTATGCCCTGCCGCACACGATGAAGGAGTGATTGACAATGGGTCTTGTTACTTCCAAGGAAATGTTTAAGAAGGCGTACGAAGGCCACTATGCCATCGGCGCGTTCAACGTCAACAACATGGAGATCATCCAGGGCATCACCGAGGCGGCGACCATGGAGAAGGCGCCGGTGATCCTGCAGGTCTCCAAGGGCGCGCGCGCGTATGCCAAGCACGTCTACCTCGTCAAGCTGGTCGAGGCTGCGCTGCTGGACGCGCAGGAGAGCGGCGTGGATCTGCCGATCGTGCTGCATCTTGACCACGGCCCGGACTTTGAGACCTGCAAGGCCTGCATCGACGGCGGCT
>CALVTQ010000067.1 GCA_944362695.1 uncultured Clostridia bacterium | reverse complement strand
TCAGCGGATACGTCATGCACACGATCTGCCCGCAGTAGGACGGGTCGGTCAGCGTCTCCTGATAGCCGGTCATGCCGGTGGTGAAGACCACCTCGCCGGTCACCGGGGCTTTATGGCCAAAGAGCGTACCCTCGTAGCGGGAGCCGTCTTCCAAGATCAAAGTCGCCATGAATGTTCTCCTTGCTGTATATTCGTCGAATATAGGTCGCATAGTTCTGCATATTATACATCAGGTTTCGCCGTCCGTCAAGCGCGCCGTGCGCCCGCGATTGCGCCTTGCCCCGATGTAAAGAAAACCGCCAAAACTGGCGGTCATCTTTCATATGGAAGAAATAGGGAAAAACGAGCAGGAAATACAGGACAAAGCACACATGTTTTCATGAAGATTCATCAAAACACCCATCGCGCGGCGTCCTCCTTCCCCGTGTATATGGCTGTATAGAAAATCTTTTTGGTGCATCCCGTAACCCCGTACATGATGAAGTTCCGAAGATCCACCGGGTGCGAACACAAGCGGAAATGGAGCAGGCCGGTGAGGTCATTCTTCGTTCCGGCTAAATCGAGCGGAGGGAGGCGTAGCAGAGCTACGTTGATCGCAGCGAGATAACGCCGGGGCGGAAAAGGGCCCGCCGGACGCTTCATTTACGCGCAGGGTTCGCGCCCAAAATCACCGGTACATCATTTCTTCCCTGCGCGGGCCGTTGCTCACCATCTTGATCGGGCAGCCGATCTCCTTCTCGATGAACTCCACGTAGCGGCGCGCGTTCTCCGGCATATCCTTGAAATCGCGGATGCCGCGCGTGTCGCACTTCCAGCCCGGCAGCGTCACGTAGATGGGCTTGCACTTCTCCAGCTTCGGCGTCACCGGGAAGCGGTCGATGCGCTCGCCCTCGTATTCATACGCCACGCACACCGGGATCTCGTCGAGGTAGCCCAGCACGTCCATGTTCGTGAGCGCAACCTGCGTCGCGCCCTGCATTTCGCAGCCGTAGCGCGTGGCCACGCAGTCAAACCAGCCCACGCGCCTCGGCCTGCCGGTCTTCGCGCCGAACTCGCCGCGGTCGCCGCCGCGGATGCGCAGCGCCTGCGCCTCCTCGCCCTCGAGCTCCGTCGTGAACGGGCCCGCGCCCACGCAGGAGGAATACGCCTTCGTGACGGCGATGATCTCCTTGATCGACCAGACCGGGATGCCCGCGCCGACCGGGGCATAGCCCGCCAGCGGGGAGGAGGACGTGACCATCGGGTAGATGCCGTGATCCGGGTCGCGCAGCGTGCCCAGCTGACCCTCGAGCAGGATGTTCTTGCCCTCGCGCACGGCCTGCATCAGATACGCGTTCGTGTCCGCGACGTACGGCTTGATCTTCTCGGCCAGATCGGTGAGGTAGGCGATCATCTCCTCGAGGTCGATCGGGTCCTTATGATAGAGGTTGGTGATCAGCGCGTTCTTGATGTCCAGCGCATGGGCCAGCTTCTCGCGCAGCACGTCCGGGTAGAACAGCTGGCAGACCTGCAGGCCGATCTTCTGGTACTTGTCGCCGTAGAACGGCGCGATGCCCGATTTGGTGGAGCCGAAGGACTTGGCGCCAAGGCGCTCCTCCTCGTAGCAGTCCATCTGGATGTGATACGGCATGAGCACCTGCGCGCGCTCGGAGACCAGAATCTTGGGCTGCGGCACGCCCTGCGCCACGACCTCGCCCAGCTCCTTGAGGAACGCGTTGATGTCCAGCGCCACGCCCGGGCCGATGATGTTGACCACGTTCGGGCTGCACACGCCGCTGGGCAGAAGATGCAGCGCAAAACGGCCGTAGTCGTTGATGATGGTATGGCCGGCATTGGCGCCGCCCTGGAAGCGCACGACGATGTCGGACTCGGCGGCGAGCATATCGGTGATTTTGCCCTTGCCCTCGTCGCCCCAGTTCGCGCCGACGATGGAACGCACCATGGAGATTCAACCCCTTTCGATTCCTGAAAAAACGAAGCATATGTTCAGCTTCCGCAGCCGTCACGGCGATGCGGAGGCATTTTTACCCAGTCGTTTATGATACAGCACTTTTCCCGTTTTGTCAAGCAATTTCGCTCTTTTCCGCACTGCCGAAGACCATCTCGACCCGCAGGCGCAGCTCCCGCCAGGCGTCGGTTTCGCCCAGCTCCTCCTCCAGCAGCTCCACGCAGCTCTTGTAATACCACGCGTAGCGCGACTTGTCCCTCTGATGAAAGCGATAGAACACCGCGTCGCCGATGTCCTGATAATCCCTGTGAATGGCGCGCATGTTGCTCAGCTTGTCGGAAAGCGCGATGATGCGCGTCTCCCTGCTGCCGCAGGCGATTCTGTCAAGCGCCTCCTGCTTGCGCGCCTCCCAGCTCTGGCATGGGTCGCCGGGGCGAAGCTGGCTCTCGTGCGCCACGAGCGCGGCCACACGCTCGCCGAATCGCTCCCGCAGCTCGCCAAGCGTCACGCCGCAGTCCTCGCTCACGTCGTGCAGCACGGCGGCGGCGAGCACGGCCTCGTCATCGGTCATCGAAGCGGCGATGGCGGCGGCCTCCATCGGGTGAACGATATACGGCACGTCCGTCCCGCGGCGCGTCGCGCCCTCGTGTGCGCTGGCGGCAAAGGCAATCGCGTCTGTCAGAAGGGTCATCGGCATACCTCGCTTTCCTGTCGGCGGTTCGCTTGCTAACGGGGTCAAACCTCGATCTCTCCGTCAAATACGTGCGTGGCCGGGCCGGTCATCATCATGTGACCCGTCGCCGCATCCCACGCGCAGACCAGCTCGCCGCCGTCGAGCGCGATGCTCGCGCGCCTGCCGGTCAGGCCATTGAGCACAGCCGCCGTCAGCGTCGCACACGCCCCCGTGCCGCAGGCCAGCGTGATGCCCGTGCCGCGCTCCCACACCCGCATGCGCAGGCGATCCGGCGCGAGCACGTTCACAAACTCGATATTCACTTTTTGAGGGAACGCCGGGTGCGTTTCCAGCACGCTGCCCCAGCGCGCGATGTCCATGCGCTCGACGGGTTCATCCACGAAGATCACCCCGTGCGGGTTGCCCATCGACACCGGCGTAATCAGGAACGTCCGCCCGAACGCCTCAATCGGGGCCATCGTGACGATTCCCTTCCCCAGCGTACACGGCACTTTTTCGCAATCCGTCACGGGCGCGCCCATGTCCACCGTGACGCTTTGCACATTCCCGTCCTTCACGTCAAGGTGCAGAACCTTGATGCCCGACGCGGTCTCCATCGTGATTTTCTCTTTGCGGATCAGCCCGCGTTCATATACGTATTTGCCCACGCACCGGCTCGCGTTGCCGCACATGCCGGCCTCGCTGCCGTCCGCGTTGTACATCACCATGCGCACGTCGGCGGTTTCGCTCGGCGCGATGAGCACCAGCCCGTCGCCGCCTATGCCGAAATGCCGGTCGGACAGCTTCACGGCCAGCGCGGGTGCATCGCAAACGCGCTCGTCAAAGCAGTTGACGTAGATATAGTCGTTGCCCAGCCCGTGCATCTTGGTGAACCGCATCGGCATCCCTCCCGGCACATTTGCTTCATCTTATATATATTCCGTGCGCGCGGCGCATTTCCTGCCCAATATCCGTCTTCGCCAAAATATGGAACGTCAGCGCCGCGCGATCCTGCGCACAATGCCCTTGACAAGCGACTTCTCGCCCTCGTCCATCGCCAGCAGATACACGCTCGCCGCGTACACCGCCGTATACGGCACGGCGAACAGCAGCACGCCGCCATAGCCCGCGAACGCATGCAGGTTCACGGCGACCATGCCCAGCACAACCGGCGGCACGAGCGCCGGGACGATGCGCCCGATGCTCCTCCAGAAGTGCGCCATATCCAAGCCGATGTGCGTGTGGTAATACCAGTTCATCACGAGGCCGTTGCCAAGCAGCAGCGAAATCGCCGTGCCCATCGCGCAGCCGAGGCCGCCCCACTTCATGCCCAGCGGGATCGAGATCAGCACGTTTCCCAGCGCCATGAAGATATAGACGATCGAGCGGAACTGATGCATGTTCTTCGCGCGCTGAATCTCGATGCCCAGATTCTGGATCAGCGGGATCGTGACCGGGGCCATCAGCATCAGCGCAATCGGGAACGCGCCCTCGTATTCGCCGCCGCCCCACGCCTCGATGAACGGCTCGCCCACGAAGATGAAGCCCGTCAGCCCCAGCATCAGCAGCATGAACTGTATCCTGCCCACGCGCGTGAACAGGTCGGTCAGCGCCCCGTCGCCCTCGCCGCGCGCCACGATGCGGTTGATCTGCGGGGTGAACACGCCCGAGATCGACGTAGACAGCGTCATGTAATACCGGTGAATCTGCGAGCCGACGCCGTAAATCGCCGTCGCCGCCGTGCCGCTGATGATGCCCAGCAGCGTCGTGTCGACCGTCCAGTTGACCTGATCGATGATCATATTGAGGAACACGAAGAACGAGAAGCCCGCCATTTCGCGCAGCAGCGGGAAGTCGAATTTCCCGAACGTGACCTTCATGTTCAGCTTTTTGAAGCAGTAGACCGCGTTGAACGTGTCCGTCAGCGCGCTCAAAACCAGCGTCACGACGACCAGCGACACCGACCCGAGGCCCATCAGCAGCAGCGGCAGCATGACGATCGGGTTGATGACCGTGCGGATCATGCTGATGACGCGCTGGAAGAAGAACCGCTCCTTCGCCGTGATGTAGCTGGCGAACACGCTGCACGGGAAGCTCACCGCGATGTTGATGACCAGCAGCGCCATGAGCACGCGCGCCGTCTCGATCTCGCCCGGGGTGAGCTTAGCCGAGAAGATGTTGTGCACGTTGGCGACCAGCACGCCGCCCACCAGCAGGCTCAAAACGCCGATGACCGCGAAGATCGTGAAGAACATGCCGTTGATGTGGGCGATGCCCTTCTCGCCTTCCTTCGCCTCCGCCCGCGCGTAGAAGCGCACATACGCGCCGCCCAGGCCGAAGCTCATCAGGCTCAGGTTCGATATAAAGCCGTTGACCAGCGTGTACGGGCCGTATTCGCTCTGGCCCAGCAGCCGGAGCATGACCGGCGTGTAGCACAGCGAAATGACCGTGGAGAGCACCGTCTGCCCGTAGGACAGCAGCACGCCCGCCTTCTTTTGATCCATATGACACCTCAAGCGCAGCCTCGCCGCGCGAATTTTCTTCCTTATATATAGTGTACCCGCTTTGCCGCCGTTTTGCAAGACGCAATCGCGGGCGGTCGGCGGCGATTCGCGGCGGATACATAAAAAGCCCGCATACATTTCTGCGTGTATGCGGGCTTCGGGCGTTTTCACTTATTTTTCGATCCTGCGCGCCTCGAGATAATACCGCTTCTCCTGCGCGTGGCCCATGGAGAACGTCTTGCGCGGCAGCATGCCGTCCGCGATGACGCCCGCGAACAGCTGATCCTTGCCCATCGGCGGGAGCAGGAAGCCGACGGCATTGTCCTGCTTCGCCAGACGCTCGAGCACGTCCTCGCCGTGGATGTAGTCGATTGCGCCGCCGTTTTCGGCGAGATACGCGTCGAGCATGGGCTGAAGCACGCCGACCGCGAGCGGGCTGCGCGCCTTGTCGAGGTACACGGTGCCGCTCTTTTCGCCGCTGATCCACTTGACGGGATAGCCGCCCTCCGCGCAGACGCCCGCGGCCGCGTCCATCAGCTTGCCCACGTCGACGCCGGTCACGATCCTGTGAATCGGCTCGAACTCGAGCGCCTCGTCGTGGATGTTCTCAAGCTCCACGAGCGCATAGCGCGCCGGGTGGCCGCTCATGTCCTGGCCGGGGTGCGCGGCCTTGATCGCCTCATAGCACGCCTTCGCCGTGGCGAGCGAGTGGTTGCCGTCGCCCGCCGCGAACACCATCGGCGTGCCGTTCAGGTGCGCATACCGTGCGGGCGCGCCCTGCTCGTATTTTTCCAGCGCCGCGTCGAGCGCAGCAGCCGCCTCGCCGGAGACGAGCCAGCCCGCGATATGCCCGCCGCCGAGCATGGTGTCAAAGTCATAGAGCTTTTTGAAGCTGTCCTTCTTTCCGGTCAGCGGCTCGACGATGGTCGCCTCCGGGTCGTCGCACAGCAGGATCACGTGCGGCAGCTCGAGCGGCGCGCCCTGACGAATCTTCATGCGCGGCGGGATGCGCTCGACGACCGTCTTCTCCGTCGCGCGGATGGCCGCACCGCTGGCGGGCATGTAGTCATACGCATCGAGATCGACCATGCCGACCACGCCGCGGCGCACCTTGCCGCTCTTCATCGTGCGCTCGACGTAGACATACGCCGCCGGGTATTCGTCGAACAGCCCATCGGCCATGCACTTCGCCATCGCCGCATGGATGTCCGCGACCTTCGCGCCGACGTCGCCGGAGAGCTCCGACTCGGGCAGGATCAGCCGCAGCGCGGACGGCGCATCGCCCACGATATCGCCCGCCTCGCGCCAGTATTCCGGCTCGGAGGAAAACTGGTCACAGGCCACGACTGCCCACTTTTCAAAATCGCCGACGCGCGGAATCAGAATGTCCGCCGGTTTCATCACGCTCATGCTCATGCCTCCTCACGCGCACGCCCTCGCGCGCTGATTTGTCGTTTTGCCTCACGCAGCATGCAGTTTCGCGCCCGAAGCGCGCTTTTCTCACGCATGCGCCGGTGAATATGCAATCATTCTAACACATTCCGGCATATTGTGCCAGACTTTTGTTCTGTTTCGGTTGACTTATCGCGCCTTTTCTGCTAGGCTAGTGCTTGTACGCGCCGGCATGTGCGTCCGGTGCAGATTAAGAGAAAGGTTCTGTTTTATGAATCGTGAGAGCTTCAAATCCCGCCTCGGCTTCATTCTGGTGAGCGCGGGCTGCGCCATCGGCATCGGCAATGTCTGGCGCTTCCCCTACGTCGTGGGCAAGAACGGCGGCGGCCTGTTCGTGCTGGTGTATCTGCTGTTCCTGCTCATCATGGGCGTGCCGGTTCTGACGATGGAGCTGGCCGTGGGCCGCGCGAGCCGCAAGAGCGCCGTGCTCGCCTACAAAAAGCTCGAGAAGCCGGGCAGCAAGTGGCATATCCACGGCTGGTTCTGTCTGGCGGGCTGCTATCTGCTGATGATGTATTACACGACGGTGTCCGGCTGGATGCTCAGCTATTTCTTCAAATTCACGACCGGCACGTTCGAGGGCATGACGCCGGAGGCCGTCAGCGGCGTGTTCGGCGATATGCTCGCCAACCCGATCGAGATGGGCACGTTCATGGTGCTCACCGTCATCGCGGGCTTCATCGTCTGCTCGTTCGGCCTGCAGAACGGCCTCGAGCGCATATCGAAGTTCATGATGTCCGCGCTGCTGGTGCTCATCATCGTGCTCGCCGTCAACAGCGTGATGCTGCCGGGCGCGATTGAGGGCGTCAAGTTCTATCTGCTGCCGGATATCGGCCGCGCGCAGGAGGTCGGCATCCCGACGGTCATCGCCGAGGCGATGGCGCAGGCGTTCTTCACGCTCTCGCTGGGCATCGCGGCGATGGAGATCTTCGGCTCGTACATGTCCAAGAACAACGCGCTGCCGGGCGAGGCGGTGCGCATCTGTGGTCTGGACACGTTCGTGGCGATGATGTCGGGCATGATCATCTTCCCGGCGTGCTTCTCCTTCGGCGTGCAGCCGGACGAGGGCTCGTCGCTGATCTTCAAGACGCTGCCCAATGTGTTCGTCAACATGGCGGGCGGGCGCTTCTGGGGCATCCTGTTCTTCCTGTTCATGACGTTTGCCAGCTTCTCGACGGTCATCGCCGTGTTCGAGAACATCCTGTCCACGTGCATCGACACGTTCGGCTGGGACAGAAAGCGCGCGGTGCTCATCAACGGCGCGTTCGTGCTGATCGCGAGCCTGCCGTGCGTGCTGGGCTACAACGTCTGGAGCGATTTGCGGCTCATCGGCGGGCGCGACGTGCTGGACACCGAGGACTTCATCGTCAGCAATCTGCTGCTGCCGGGCGGCTCGCTGGTGTATCTGCTGTTCTGCACGACCAGGTTCGGCTGGGGCTTTGACAACTATTTGAAGGAATGTAACGACGGCGAGGGCCTCAAGATGTCCCGCAAATTTAAGCCGTATTTCCAGTTCGTGCTGCCGGTGCTCATTCTGGTGATCCTGCTGCGCGGGCTGTTCTGAAAATACCGGCAAAGCACGCGAAGCGAAGACGGGGTCTGGGGACTGGTCCCCAGCGGGGTTTGGGGCGGGCCCCAACGTAACCCCATTGGCGAAGCCGGCATAAAAGGCCGTCAGGAAGCGCAGCGATCCCTGACGGGGCCAGAACGCAGCGCCCCATCCTCCCGAAAGCCAAACCCCCGAAGCCCGCATACACGCACGAATGTATGCGGGCTTTTTCTTTGCCTCAAACAGAATTGTCTCACATGCGAGCCGGTCGTCTATAAAAAACTCAATACATAAAAGCGGTGCACAGCATTTCGCCATGCACCGCTTTTGTTTCGTTTATCCCATGTCCCAAACCTTTTCGGCTCAGTACATTTCCTTGACCTCGATGTCCTTGTAGCGCGGCATGCCCGTACCGGCCGGAATGAGCTTGCCGATGATGACATTCTCCTTGAGGCCGACCAGCGGATCTTCCTTGCCCTTGATCGCGGCCTCGGTCAGCACGCGCGTCGTCTCCTGGAAGGAGGCGGCGGACAGGAAGCTCTCGGTCGCGAGCGCGGCCTTGGTGATGCCCAGCAGGATGCGCTTGGCCACGGCGGGACGTCCGCCCTCCATGATCGTGCGCTCGTTCTCCTTCTCGAAGTGGAAGATATCCACCATCGAACCCGGCAGCATGTTCGTGTCGCCCGCGTCCTCGATGCGCACCTTGCGCAGCATCTGATGGACGATGACCTCGATGTGCTTGTCGCCGATGCCGACGCCCTGCAGGCGGTAGACCATCAGGACCTCCTTGAGCAGGTGCTCCTGAACGGCCTTGACGCCGAGGATGCGCAGCAGGTCGTGCGGGTTGATCTGGCCCTCGGTCAGCTCGTCGCCCGCGACAACGCGGTCGCCCTCCTTGACCTTCAGGCGGCTGCCGTAGGCGATGGGATAGGCCTTGATCGAGCCGTCGTCGCTGGTGATGACGAGCTCGCGCTTCTTCTTCGCCTCGCCGATGGACACCGTGCCGGAGATCTCGGCCAGCATCGCCTCGCGCTTGGGCTTACGCGCCTCGAACAGCTCCTCGACGCGCGGAAGACCCTGCGTGATGTCCTTCTCGGAGGCCACGCCGCCGGTATGGAACGTACGCATCGTCAGCTGCGTGCCCGGCTCGCCGATGGCCTGCGCCGCGACGATGCCGACGGCCTCGCCGATGTTGACGTAGCCGCCATGCGCCAGGTCCTGACCGTAGCACTTGACGCACACGCCGGTCTCGTTGCGGCAGGTCAGCACGGAGCGGATCTGCACGGCCTTGATGCCGCAATCGACGATCTTGTTGCCCTGATCGTAGGAGATCATCTCGTTGCACGGGACGATCACCTCGCCGGTCAGCGGGTTGACCACGTCCTCGGCGGCCACGCGGCCGACAATACGGTCGAGCAGCTTCTCGATCGGGTCGCGCTCGGAGCCAATGGCCGTGACCGTGATGCCGCGGATCTTCTCGTGGCGGCTGGCGAAGCAGTCCACCTCGCGGACGATGACCTCCTGCGAGACATCCACCAGACGGCGGGTCAGGTAGCCCGAGTCCGCCGTACGCAGAGCCGTATCGGACAGGGCCTTACGGGAGCCGTGCGAGGACTGGAAGAATTCCAGAACCGTCAGGCCCTCGCGGAAGTTCGCCTTAACCGGCATCTCGAGCGGGCGGCCCGTCGGGGACGCCATCATGCCGCGCATGCCGGCCAGCTGGGAAACCTGGGAGATGGAACCACGAGCGCCGGAGTCCGTCATCATGCGGATCGGGTTGAACTCGTCCATGTGGTTCATGATCTTGCTCTTGACCTCATCGGTCGTCTTGCTCCAGACGTCGACGACGCGCGTGTAGCGCTCCTCGTCGGAGAGCATGCCGCGCTTGAAGAGCTTCTCGATGCGGCGGACCTTCGACTCGGCCTCGGCCAGAATCGGCTTCTTCTCCGGCGGCACGATGACGTCCGCCACGGCCACGGTGACCGCGCCGATGGTCGAGTACTTGTAGCCCATCGCCTTCACGTTGTCAAGCACGCGCGCGGTCTCGGCGACGCCGTGCTTGCGGAAGCACATGTCGACGATCTTGCCCAGCTCCTTCTTGCCGACCTTCGTGTCGATCTCCAGGGCGAACATGTCGTCCAGCGTGTTGCGGGGCTTGAAGCCCATGTCCTGCGGGACGTTGCTGTTGAGGATCAGGCGGCCCAGGCTCGTCTCGATGTTGCGGCGGTAGGTCTTGCCCTCCCACTCGCGCGCGATGCGGACGCTGATCTTCGCCTGAAGGTCGAGCTGGCCGGTGAGGTAGGCCATCATGGCCTCGTCCTCGTTGGCGAAGCGGCGGCCTTCGCCCTTCGCGCCCGGACGGATGCAGCTGAGGTAGTAGCAGCCGATGACCATGTCCTGAGACGGGGAGATGACCGGCTTGCCGTCCTGCGGCTTGAGGATGTTGTTGGCGCACAGCATCAGGAAGCGGGCCTCGGCCTGCGCCTCCATGGACAGCGGCACGTGCACGGCCATCTGGTCGCCGTCGAAGTCCGCGTTGAAGGCGGTACACGCCAGCGGATGCAGCTTGATGGCCTTGCCCTCGACGAGGATCGGCTCAAACGCCTGAATACCCAGGCGGTGCAGCGTCGGCGCGCGGTTCAGGAGCACCGGGTGCTCGCGGATGACGCTCTCCAGGATGTCCCACACGCGCGTCTCGCCGCGGTCGACCATGCGCTTGGCGCTCTTGACGTTGTGCACGATGCCGGTATTGACCAGGCGCTCCATGACAAACGGCTTGAACAGCTCCAGCGCCATGCCCTTGGGCAGGCCGCACTGATGGAGCTTGAGCTCCGGGCCGACGACGATAACCGAACGGCCGGAGTAGTCCACGCGCTTGCCCAGCAGGTTCTGGCGGAAGCGGCCCTGCTTGCCGCGCAGGAAGTCGGACAGCGACTTGAGCGCGCGGTTGCCGGGGCCGGTCACGGGGCGTCCGCGGCGGCCGTTGTCGATCAGCGCGTCGACGGCCTCCTGCAGCATGCGCTTCTCGTTGCGCACGATGATGTCCGGGGCGCCCAGCTCGAGCAGCCTCTTGAGGCGGTTGTTGCGGTTGATGACGCGGCGGTACAGGTCGTTGAGGTCGGAGGTCGCAAAGCGGCCGCCGTCCAGCTGCACCATCGGGCGCAGATCCGGCGGCATGACCGGCACGACCTCAAGGATCATCCACTCCGGCTTGTTGCCGCTCAGGCGGAAGGCCTCCACGACCTCAAGGCGCTTGATGGCCTTGGCGCGCTTCTGGCCCTCGGTCTCACGCTCGCGCTCCTTCTCGGTGAGCTCGGCGATCTCGGCGCGAAGCTGCTTGCTCAGCTCCTCGAGGTCAAGGCGCTGCAGAAGCTCCTTGACGGCCTCCGCGCCCATGCCCACGCGCAGCGCCGGACGGCCCATCTTGATATCCTGCTGATAGCTCGGGGCCGTGATCTGCTGGCGGTATTCGGTTTCGGTGAGGATCGCGTTCGGGCGCAGGGACGTGCAGCCCGGATCGAGCACGATGTAGCTCGCAAAGTACAGCACCTTTTCCAGCGCGCGCGGGCTGATGTCAAGCAGCGTGCCCATGCGGCTGGGGATGCCCTTGAAATACCAGATATGGCTCACCGGCGCGGCCAGCTCGATGTGGCCCATGCGCTCGCGGCGAACCTTCGCGCGGGTCACCTCGACGCCGCACTTGTCGCAGACGATGCCCTTGTTGCGCACGCGCTTGTACTTGCCGCAGTTGCATTCCCAGTCCTTGGTCGGTCCGAAGATGCGCTCGCAGTACAGGCCGTCGCGCTCGGGCTTGAGGGTGCGGTAATTGATCGTCTCCGGCTTCAGCACCTCGCCGTGCGACCACGCGCGGATCTGATCCGGGGAAGCCATGGAAATTTGAATCGAGGAAAGATTCGTCAGTTCCGACAAAGGAGTACACTCCCTTCTTTCACTAGGGTAAGCGGTCGTATCAAACGTCTCCCGCCGGCGGCGCAAACCGCATGCCGCCGGGGGATCAGCCTCCGCAAAGAGGCAAACATGACTTCCGGTTTACTTGTCCAGATCGTCCAGAGAGATGTCGTCGAAGCTCGGCACGTCGTCGAAGTCGAACATATCCTCGCCGTCGTCGCCGAAGTCCTCGTCGTCCTCGTCGTCCTCGGCGTCCGCCGCCATGATGTGCGGCTCCTCGCCGTCCGCGCCCACATCCGGGCCGGAGCTGCTGCGCTCGAACTCCTCGTCCTCGTCCTCCAGCTCCTTGATGACGATCTCGTTGCGGTCGGCATCCAGCACGCGCACGTCAAGGCACAGGCTCTCCAGCTCCTTAATCAGAACCTTGAAGCTCTCCGGCACGCCCGGCGCCGGGATGTTCTTGCCCTTGACGATGGCCTCGTAGGCCTTCACGCGGCCCACGATGTCGTCGGACTTGACGGTCAGGATCTCCTGCAGCGTGTTCGCCGCGCCGTAGGCCTCCAGCGCCCAGACCTCCATCTCGCCGAAGCGCTGGCCGCCGAACTGCGCCTTGCCGCCCAACGGCTGCTGGGTCACGAGGCTGTACGGGCCGGTGGAGCGGGCATGCATCTTGTCGTCGACGAGGTGGTGCAGCTTGAGGTAGTACATGTAGCCGACGGTGACAGGGTTGTCGAACTGATCGCCCGTGCGTCCGTCGTAGAGGATGGTCTTGCCGTCGGTGCGCTTGCCGCCCTTCTCCAGCGCCTTCTGAATCTGCTCGAAGGTCGCGCCGTCAAAGTCCGGCGTGGCCACGCGCCAGCCCAGCGCCTTCGCCGCCATGCCCAGGTGCATCTCAAGCACCTGACCCAGGTTCATACGCGAAGGCACGCCCAGCGGGTTCAGAACGATCTGCAGCGGGGTGCCGTCCGGCAGGAACGGCATGTCCTCCTGACGCAGGATGCGGGAGACGACGCCCTTGTTGCCGTGGCGGCCTGCCATCTTGTCGCCGACGGAGATCTTGCGCTTCTGGGCGATGTAGACGCGGACCATGCGGTTGACGCCCGGGGAGAGCTCCGCGTGATCCTTGCGGTCAAAGACCTTGACATCGACGATGATGCCTTCCTCGCCGTGCGGCACCTTCAGGGACGTGTCGCGCACCTCGCGGGCCTTCTCGCCGAAGATGGCGCGCAGCAGGCGCTCCTCGGCGGTCAGCTCGGTCTCGCCCTTCGGCGTCACCTTGCCGACCAGAATGTCGCCCGGATGCACCTCCGCGCCGATGCGGATGATGCCGTCCGCGTCCAGATCCTTGAGCGCGTCGTCGCCGACGTTGGGCAGGTCGCGGGTGATCTCCTCCGCGCCCAGCTTCGTGTCGCGCGCCTCGCACTCGTACTTCTCAAGGTGGATCGAGGTGAACACGTCGTTCTTGACGAGCTCCTCGCTGAGCAGAACGGCGTCCTCGTAGTTGTAGCCTTCCCACGTCATGAAACCGATGAGCACGTTGCGGCCAAGGCTGATCTCGCCGTGGTCGGTGGACGGGCCGTCCGCGATGACGTCGCCCTTCTTGACCTTCTCGCCCACGGAGACGATCGGGCGCTGGTTGATGCAGGTGCTCTGGTTGCTGCGGGCAAACTTGATGAGCTTGTAGGTGTGCGGCTCGTGCAGCTCGTCCTCGATGACGATGCAGTCGGAGGACACCTTCTTGACAAAGCCGTCCTCGCGCGCCAGCACGCAGACGCCGGAGTCGCGCGCGGCCTTGTATTCGATGCCGGTGGCGACGTAGGCGGCTTCCGGACGCAGCAGCGGCACGGCCTGACGCTGCATGTTGGAGCCCATCAGCGCGCGGTTCGCGTCGTCGTGGTCAAGGAACGGGATCATGGCCGTCGCAACCGAGATTACCTGACGCGGGGACACGTCGACGTAGTCGATGCGGTCCGGCTCGACGCTCTGGACGTCGGCGCGCACGCGGGCGGTGATGCGGTCGTTGACGAACGTGCCGTCCGAGTTGAGCGGCTCCTTCGCCTGCGCGATGTAGCAGCCGTCCTCCTCGTCCGCCGCGAGATAGACGATCTCGTCGGTCACGCGCGGGGCGGGGCCGCTGCGGTCGATGACGCGGTACGGCGCCTCGATGAAGCCGTATTCATTGATGCGCGCGTAGGTCGCCAGAGAACCGATCAGGCCGATGTTCGGGCCTTCAGGCGTCTCAATCGGGCAGATGCGCGCGTAATGGGAGTAGTGAACGTCGCGGACCTCGAAGGACGCGCGGTCGCGGTTCAGACCGCCCGGGCCGAGGGCCGACAGACGGCGCTTGTGCGTCAGCTCGGCCAGCGGGTTCGGCTGGTCCATGAACTGCGAGAGCTGCGAGGAACCGAAGAACTCCTTGATCGCCGCGGAAACCGGGCGGATGTTGATGAGCTCCTGCGGCTTGACCTCGCTCTGGTTCTGCACGCTCATGCGCTCGCGAACCACGCGCTCAAGGCGCGCCAGACCGATGCGGATCTGGTTCTGCAGCAGCTCGCCCACGGAGCGCAGGCGGCGGTTGCCCAGATGGTCGATGTCGTCGGTGGTGCCCACGCCGTAGGGCAGGTTCAGCAGATAGCTGATGGAGGCGACGATGTCGTCGATGAGGATGTGCTTGGGCATCAGCGCGGCGCGGTTCTCGTCCAGCAGACGCGCGCGGGCCTGATCGTCCATGCCCTCCTGCTCGGCCATCTCAAGCATCTGCTTGAGCGTCGGCAGGTGCACCATCTCGTTGATGTTCGCCAGCTTGATGGTCTCCTCGTCCAGCCACGCATGCGCATCGACAAAGTTGTTGCCGATGACGCGCACGACGCGGTCCTCAAGGCGCAGATAGATGTCGTTGACGCCGGCATCCTGAATCCGCTTGGCCATCGGATCGGTCTTCGCGCGCGGAATGCGCTCGCCCGCCGCGATGATCACCTCGCCCGTCGTCGGGTCGACGATGTCCTGATCGACGATGTGGCCGCGGATGCGCGCGGCAATCGCCAGCTTCTTGTTGTACTTGTAGCGGCCCACGCGCATCATGTCGTAGCGCTTGGGGTCAAAGAACGTGGAGCGCAGCAGCTTGTCCGCCGAGTCGACCGTGCCGACCTCGCCCGGACGCAGGCGGCGCCAGATCTCCATCAGGCCGCCCTCGACGCTCTTGCTCTCCGCGCCGGTGCGGGTGCGGCGGGTGCCGTCGTCGCCGCCGTCGCGCTCGAGGGTCGCGTCGAGCTTCTCGTCGTGGCCCAACAGCTCGTAAATCTGCTCGTCCGTGCCATAGCCAAGCGCGCGAAGCAGGCTGGTCACGGGCAGCTTGCGGGCGCGGTCAACGCGCACCCAGATCACGTCATTGCTGTCGATCTCGTATTCGAGCCACGCGCCGCGGCTGGGGATGACCTGCGTGTCGAACAGGTGCTTGCCGGCCTTGTCGATGCTCTCGCGGTAGTACACGCCCGGGGAGCGGACGAGCTGGCTGACGATGACGCGCTCGCCGCCGTTGATGATGAAGGTGCCGTGCTCGGTCATCAGCGGGAAGTCGCCCATGAAGACTTCGCTTTCCTTCACCTCGCCGGTCTCGTTGTTGGTCAGGCGCACGCTGACGCGCAGCGGCGTGGCGTAGGTCATATCGCGCTCGCGGCATTCCTCCAGCGTATTCTTCGGCGTCTTGTCCAAAGAATAGTCGGTGAACTCGAGCTTCAGGTTCCCATTGAAATCGTAAATCGGCGAGACGTCGTTGAGCACCTCGCGCAGGTCTTCCTTGAGGAAGCGCTCGTAAGAATTTTTCTGCACCTCGATCAGGTCGGGCATCTCCACAACCTCGTCGATGGTGGCAAAGCTCTTGCGAACCCTGCCCTTGCCCATCGCCACGTCGTGAACCCCGACGTATTTCATGATCTCAGCTTCTTCGCGCGCGTCGCGGATAACCATGAATGCCATCACCCCTAACTTGTCATGCCCTTTTAAGGATAACATAAGCAATGTGCAGCAAATTTGCCTCTGCCCATTGCCAAACAGCCCAAAGCGTTGTACAATGATCTCACTGAGTATGCAGAGTAGCGCTAACATGCCTATTTTGCATACTAATGCAATATAGTATTGTATTCCTTTTTTAAAGACCTGTCAAGTATTTCCTTCAACTTTTTTCAAAAAACTTGTGTAATTGATTAAATCCCGTTCAAATATGCGCACTGAACCCATCTTTTGCCCCGCCCCAACACAATTTCGAGTCCCCCGAATTTCACATTTTCCGCCCCGCCCGCGCGCTTTTTCCCATTTCGCGCGCCGCAGGGCGTTTTCTTTTTGTGCGGAATGTTCGCCCCCGTCCGGTTCGTTCGGATTTTTCCGCCCACTCCCGCGCACCGCATGCCCCGCCCATTTCTCTGCTCGCATCGCGCCAACCGCCGCGCTCGTCCCCGCCCGGCTGTCCGCGCATCTTCTCTTTTCTTTTGGTTCACATCACGCCGCCCGCCCCGTTCCTTCCATATAAAAAGAGCAGCGCCCACGTCCATCCGCAAGCCTGCTCTCTTTCATTTCCATATAACCGTCACAGCGTCGCTCCCGCGCCCAGCGAATACGCCAGCGACTGGTCGTCCTCCATGAGCAGCATGTACACGCAATCGCCGTCGCGCGCCATGAGCATGCCCTGCCCATCCTTCGCGGCATACACGCCGCTGAGCCCGGCCATCGCAAACCCCGTCACCAGCTGCGGCACGTAACCCTCCGCCGCCATGCGCTCGGCATACGCCGCCGGATACGCGCTGACAAGCTCGACCTCCACGCCCTCGCCCAGGGCATACGTCCTCGTCACCGCGCGGCAGACCTCGCCGCCCACGCGCACATCCTCGGCCCGCTCGCCCGTAAGCGTCCCCGCGCCCAGCGCCATCAGCTGCCCGGGGAACAAGCCGGCCATGTCCACACCCTGCGCCAGCGGTGCCGCTGTCGGCATCGGAGCCTGCGCCGCTTCCGCCTCGCGCAGCACCTCATCGTCCGCGCTCTGGTAGGCCATCACGCCGTAAAAAATCGCGCCCAGCATCAGCGCAAAGACCGTGCCCAATACAAGCGCGACGATCTCCTCCGCCAACCGGTTTCTTCTCTTGCGTTTTTTCTTCGTGCTGCCCATGCTGCCTCCTGC
>CALVTQ010000066.1 GCA_944362695.1 uncultured Clostridia bacterium | reverse complement strand
GTTCACCTCAGCGGCGCCGGGGCCTGCGCGGTGCACGGCGGACAACGTCCGCGTGTCGTCGTCCGCGCTCTGTGGCGCCTGCGTGCCGTATCGCATGCCGGGATACGCGCCGAGCTGCTCGTCCGGGACGCGTTCGGCCTGCTCCATCGCCCTTTGAAGCTCGCGCTCATCCGCGTTCGGCGATTCGAGCGGCAGCCAATTGCGCTGCTGTGCGGGCCGCGCGTACGCCTCCTGCGCAGCGCCCGCCGCATAGGCCGGCTGTTCGGGCTGCGGCGCGGGCTTGCGGGGCTTCTTTGCCGCCGTCGCCTTGCGCTTGGGCGCTTCCTCCTCCTCGCCGTCCTGCTCTGCGGGCTTGCCCAGGAGCCTGCGCACGCGCATGCCCCATATCTGATACGGCTGCCAGCGCACCAGCCAGACGAGCCAGTCGATCACGAGACCCGCAGCGACGATCACGATGGCGATCATCAACCAGTGCTCCCCCAAAAAGCCGAGCAGCGTCGTCTGATCCGATGTGAACAGCGCCCAGATGCCGCTGACCAGCGCGCGCACCCAGCTCATCAGCACCGTAAACAGTGAATCCGCGAAAATGCCCATATGTCCTCCCATCGCCCGCAAAGCCGTGCGCCATACGCGGCGGCCCGCGGGATATGTCGTGCCTGACAGAAAAATTCCGGTCGCGCGTTGCGGCCGGAATCACGCCCGCGCCGGTTGCTCATGGCATACCGTCGCAGCGGCAATTGCCTGTATCCTCAGCGTCCGGCCGGCCTCACTGCTTCGGCGAGATCGTCACGGTGATCTGCGGCGTATCCAGCGCGCAGGTGAACGGCTGGCTGTTGTCGATGCGGATCTGCACGGGCAGCGTGTGCTTGCCCTCGCCAAGGCCGTCCGCGTTGACAAAGAGCTGTATGTCTTCCTTCTTGAGCCCCTTGATGAACGTGTATCCGCCCGAGAGCTGCACGTTCGTCTTCATGTAGGAGACCGACGCCTTCATGCCCTCCTGCAGGCCGTAGAGCTCCACGTTGACCGAGCGGAACGTCCGCTCCAGCTGCGTCTCGCTGATGTGCGCCGTCACGCTCACCTCGCTGGACAGCGTGTTTTCAAGGTTGCTGGGCCGCCTGATGCGCACGGTGCCGCTCACGTCCTGCGTCGCGCCGGAGATGTCCAGCGGCGAATCGGTCGTGATGAACTCGATGGCCTCGAGCACCTCTTCCTTGGCCGCGACCGTCATGCTCGCCGGGCTGACGGTGACGCCCGTGAGCGCAAAGCCCTCGCCCGGCTCGCCCGTGACAAACGTATCCGCCGCGAGCGCCACGTCCTTGGCCGGCACGAGATCCGTCTCCACGACGACTGAGCTGGTGTAGACCGTCTGGTTGGTGATTTCAAGCTTGTCCGATTCGATGACCGTGCCCGCATTGTCCTGCAGGCTGACCTCGATGGCCGTCTTGTCGCTCATGCGCTCGGCGGAGAGCTTCGACGCATCGAGCGTCACGCTGGCGCGCGCCACGCGCATGACCACGCTCTGCGGGCCCGAGATCGAGAGCATCGTCGGGTCGGTGCGGTAGGCATCCAGATACGTCCCCGCAGGCGCTTCGCCCGTGACCTGCACGACGACCGGCACGCGGCGGGTGATGTATCGCTCGACATTCACCTTCACGGTGCTCGGCTCGCAGGAGACGACGCTGCCGTAGATCGTCGATGTGAAATTGATGCTCAGCTCGTTTTCGCCCTCGCCCTTGACCTGCGACAGGTCGATGTGCGGGTTGTATGACATGCTCGTCACGCGGCTGTAATTCTGCTGGGCGACCTCCACGGTCATGCGGATGCCCGGCAGCAGCTCGCCGATGTCGTCGATGACGATGTAGCCGCGGCTCTTGAGCGTGTTTTCGCCCGTGACCGTCACGGGGACGTTTGTGAACGTCTTTGGCCGGGTCAGCGTGCCGTCCGATGCGACCATGATGCTCCAGGTCATCAGCGAGAGCACGAGCGCCATCGTAATCAGGAACACGCGGCTGTCCAGCAGCTTGGCCACGATGCGGCGCAGCTGGCGGAACGGTCCCCGGTCCTGGTCATGCTTTTTTGTCGGTCTGCTGTTCATCACGAGCGATGCGCCTCCTTTGCCTTTGCATCAGCTGAATCAGCGACAGGCGGTTTTCCTTCTCTTCCTTATCGTAGATGCCGTGCAGAATCTGGCGCAGGGACGCCTCGTCCAGATGGCGCTTGAGCTTGCCGCCCTCGGCCATGGAGATGATGCCCGTCTCCTCGGAGACGATGAACACCGTCGCGTCGGAAACTTCGCTGACGCCCAGGCCCGCGCGGTGTCTCGTGCCCAGATCGCGCCCCACGCCGGTCGTGTCCGACAGGCGCAGAAGGCACGCGGCGGAGACCACGCGGTCGCCCCTTATGACGACAGCGCCGTCGTGCAGCGGTGTATTCGGCTCGAATATGTTTTCAATGAGCGGCTGGGAGATCAGGCCGTCGACCTTTGTGCCTGTGGCGATGACGTCGGCCAGCCTCGTCTTGTTCTCGATGACGATCAACGCGCCCACGCGGCGCCTGGCCATGTGCGACAGCGCGAGGATCAGCTCGTCGATGATGAGCGCAGAGCTTGACTCCTTCTGCATGTACGCAGGCGTGTCAAACACGCTGTTGTTGCCCAGTTCCTCGAGGATGCGCCGGATCTCCGGCTGAAACAGCACGATCAGCAGCACAGGCCCCGCGTTGATCAGCCAGGAAAGCAGCGCGTGAATCGTGCGCATGTTGAGCACTTCGCTCAGCCACGTCGCCGCCAGCAGGATCAAAACGCCCTTCAATGTCTGGGAGACGCGCGTCTGGCGCACGTGCACGAGCATTTCGTAGATGATGAACGTCAGCAGGAGGATATCCACCACGTCGATCAGACGCGTGCGGTTGAATATATTCCACACCATTGCGGAAAATTGTTCGCCGATTGCGTTCAAGCTGCACCCTCCCGTCTATACCGTCATGCAAATCTATTATACACCATAATAGCGCGCAATGACAGGGGATAGCGCAAGTTATTTCAGTAAAATTTTGCCCCGCCGCCCGGTTTTTGTCGCCGGTCAGCGGGGCAAGCCGTGTTTTATTTTGGTTTACGCGCCCGTGCCGCCTTCCGCGGGCATGGCATGCGTATCGTGCGCGCCGACGCGGCCCGTGAAGAGCATCGTGATGCTCCAAAGGCCCGCCGCGCCGACCACCGTGTAGAGCACGCGGGAGATCAGCGCGCCCTGTCCGCCGAAGAGGAAGGCGATCAGGTCGAATTGGAAAAGGCCCACGAGTCCCCAGTTCACCGCGCCGACGATCACCAGCGCCAAAGACAGACGATCCATGTCATCCACTCCTTTCGGGATGCAGGATGCGCCGTCCGCGCGCGGTTTATGCATGGCGCGTCATTCATCGCCCAGAACGAGCATATCGCTCACCCTGTCGCGCCGGGAGACCGAAACGCGGATCTCGCCGCCCACGTCGCAGCCCGCCTTCGCCAGCGCGCCGCAGACCGTGTCATACGCCAGCTCCGGCAGGTTGTTGTCCTGTGACAGATGCGACAGGAAGACCGCCTGCGTGCCGCGCTGCACCAGTGTGAGCAGCGCCTTGGCGCAGTCCTCGTTGTTCAGGTGGCCGTTTTTGCCCAATATGCGGCGCTTGAGCCGCATGGGATACGGCCCGCGCTCGACCATGCCGATGTCGTGGTTGGCCTCCAGCACGAGCGCCTGACAGCCGGAGACCGCGTCCATCCACGTGTCGTTGATGTGGCCGATGTCCGTCGCCACGCCGCATCGCAGCCCCTGATGCTCAAGCGAAAAGCCGACCGGCTCCATCGCGTCGTGCGGGATGGCGAAGGGCCGCACGTTGATGCCGCCGATGTAGAAATCCTCGCCGGTAAAAAACGTGCGCATGCAGCGCGCGGGGATGCCGCTCTCCTTTTGCAGGATGCCGTTCCACGTCCCCTCGTTGGCGTAGACCGGGATGCCGTATTTGCGGCAGAGCACGCCGATGCCGCGCACGTGATCGACGTGCTCGTGCGTCACCAGAATCGCGTCGATCATCTCCGGTCCGCTTCCGATCTCGCGAAGCGCGCCCTCCACGCGCGAGGCCGTGACGCCCGCATCCACCAGAATACGCACGCCGCCGCAGGAAATATACACGCTGTTGCCCGACGAGCCGGAAAACAGCGGACAAACCGTCATTCGCATCTCTTTACAAATTCCTCTCCATGCTATACAATCAAAGCGATTCGCACGGCACAGCCGCGCCCCGCAAAATTTCGTCCAATGCAGAATTATACATCATTTGCCACGCCGCGTAAAGGAGACAATTATGGAAAACAGCCGCCTCTGGGGCCGCATCATCCGCCATCACCGCATCGCCAAGTCCGAGACGGTCGATATCGTGGACGGCGACATCGAAGCCGCGTTCGTCGAGATCTGCCGCCGCTTTGACGTGCAGCGCCCCATTCAGCTGCCCAAGCACAACCGCGAGTTCGAGAACTTCGGCCGCACGTTCTATTCGCGCGACCACTTCACCGAATCCGTCGATTTTGACAGGCTGGAAATCGAGCTTCTGCTCCCCGAGGGCGAAAAGAAGCACGGCGCGGCCCGCTCGCCGCTCTCCGACGCATGAGCGCGCGCGTCACAGGGCGCTTCGCCCCCACGCCCAGCGGCAGGCTGCATCTGGGCAATCTGCTCTGCGCGCTGCTTGCGTATCTGTCCGTGCGCAGCCGGGACGGGCGCTTTCTGCTTCGCATCGAGGACGTCGACGTCCCCCGCTGCCCGCGCCGTCTGGCCGCTCAGTGCATCGAGGACCTTCTCTGGCTGGGCATCACGTGGGACGAGCCGCCGCTTTATCAGAGCGAGCGCACCGCGATCTACGAGGACGCCTTTGCCCGCCTTGAGGATATGGGCCTCGTCTATCCCTGCTTCTGCACGCGCGCGCAGCTTCACGCCGCCCTCGCGCCGAATCTGGGCGACCGCGAACCGGTCTACGCCGGGACGTGCGCCCATCTCTCGCCCGACGAGATCGCCGAGCGCAGCAAGACCCGCAGCCCCGCCATGCGCGTGCGCGTGCCGGACGAAGATGTGACGTTCACCGACGGCCTCTATGGCATAGTCACCGAAAACCTCGCGCGCGACTGCGGCGACTTCATCATCCGGCGCTCGGACGGGCTGTTCGGCTATCAGCTCGCCGTGGTCGTCGACGACGCGCTCACCGGCGTGACCGAAATCGTCCGCGGCCGCGACATCCTGACCGCCACGCCCCGCCAGCTCTTTTTGCAGCGCGCGCTGGGCTATCCCGCGCCGTCATATGTCCACATCCCGCTCCTGACCGACAGCGAAGGCCGCCGCCTCGCCAAGCGCGACAAGGACCTCGACCTCTCCGTGCTCTCCAAACGCTTCACGCGCGAGGACATCCTCGGCCTGCTCGCCCACGCCTGCGGGCTGCTTCCCGATTGGCATCCCGTGACGATGGACGCGCTCATCCGCGATTTCTCGTGGGAACGCGTCGCCCGCGAGGACGCCCGCCTCTCCCCCGCGCTCACCCGCATGTAAACATCAACGGATCGACAGCCGATCCGTTTTTTCTTTTGTGTACAGCCTTTTTTGCGCCATCCAGAAAGTTTCTTCGGCAAATTTCTCAAACCGTGCAACTTTTGACGTTTTTGATCGACTAATCTATATCAGGGTACGCGCGCCGCGACGGCTGCGCCGATCAAAACGAAAGGACTGCACGCATATGAAACGAGCATGGATCGCCCTACTTTGCCTCATCTTCCTCTTTATCGTCCCCGCAGCGCTGGCCGCAGGCTATCGCATCGGCGACCAATCGGACGAGATCGCCACGATTCAGCGGGCGCTCACCGAGCTCGATCTGTATTACGCGGACATCACAGGCCGCTTCGGCACGAAGACCAAGCGCGCTGTGAAGCTCTTCCAGAAGAAATACGGCCTGCCGCAGACGGACGTCGCCGACCAGACCACGCTCAACAGGCTCTACGCCGTCACGGACGCCGCCTCCCCCTCGTCCTCCGGCGTCATCAGCGGCATCGTGCTGCGCAAGGGCTCCGAAGGCCCCGCCGTCATCGCGCTTCAGCAGCAGCTCAAGGCGATGGGCTACTTCACCGGCAGCGTCACCGGCACATACGGCAGCCTGACCTATGAAGCCGTGCGCCGTTTCCAGCGCGCGAACAATCTCTCCGGCGACGGCATCGCGGGCAGACGCACGCTCGAAGCGCTCGCCGGGCATATCCAGAGCACCGCGCCCTCCTATCCGGCCTCCACGGGCAGCGCGAACGCCTCGACGCTGCGCAGGGGCTCGCAGGGCGACGCCGTCTCCGAGCTTCAGCGCAATCTCGCGGCGCTCGAGTATTACACCGGCTCGATCACGGGCTCCTACGGCGATCTGACCTATGAAGCCGTGCGCCTCTTCCAGCGCGCGAACGGCCTCTCCGGCGACGGCATCGCGGGCCCGCGCACGCTTGCCGCCATCGCGGGCGCGCTGGGCAAGGAGACCGTCACGCCGCCCGCCTCCGGCACCGTCACCGTCCCCACGCCCGCCCCGCAGCTGCCCAACCTCGCGAGCATCGACAGGCTCAACATCGAATGGACGCTGCGCCGCTCCAGCCGCAACGGCCACGTCACCCGGCTTCAGCGCGCCCTCACCGCGCTGGGCTACTTCTCCGGCAAGGTCGACGGCGCGTTCGGCGCACAGACGGAGCAGGCCGTCATCGCCTACCAGACCGCCAAGGGCCTCAAGCCCGACGGCATCGCGGGCCGCGCCACGCTGCGCGCCATCAACGCGGATCTCGCCAGCGGCACGGTCAGGGGCGAGCCCATCGACTGACCCGCACACCCGGACAGCGCGTCCGGGTTTTTCTTTTACAGCAAAGAAAAAAGAAGCCCGCGCACGGCAGGCTTCCCGTTTGTTTCGTCACATCAGCATGGTATCCTTCCTGCTCTGCACGGCCGCGCCGCCTCTGCCGAGCACCTCGGCGAACGGGTCTTCCTCCCTTGGCGCGTCCTCGTCGAGCAGGCCGTCGGCCTTGAGCATATCGCGCAGCACGTCCATCTCGCTCTCCAGGTCGATGAAGCGGTATTCGTCCAGCGCCTCGACCTGGCGGATGAGCGCCTTGTCGATGACGCCGATGGCCTCTGCGATGCGCGCGCGCACCTCGCGGGCCTTGGGCGTGTTCGCGCCGCTCTCGAGCTTGGCACGGGCCTCCAGAAGGCGCAGCGTCGTGGGCAGGTAGTAGCGCAGGAACGTGCGAAGCTGCGGCAAAAGCTGCGGTCTCTGCTCGAGCACGGAGAAGATCTGTCCGCAGCTGGTTTCGATCGAGTCAATCCTGCGCGAGAGCATGTCGTCGGCGATGATGTCGTTCGCCCGGCGGATGCGGCGCAGCGCATCGTTGCCGTCGCGCAGCACGTCGTCCACGCTGCCGTTCTCGTCAAATTCCGGCGCGTCCTGCTCGCTCCGGCTCGTCTGATACGTGCGGCTCTGCTCATACGTCTGCTGCGTGCGTGCGCGCTCGGCATTGCGGCACGTCTGCTCCCAGCGGCGGTTGACCTCGACCTCGTCCGTCTCATCGCGCACGGTGCAGTCATCGTCCTGATACACGCGGCCCGAGCGCGCCGTGCGGCGGCTGTACTGCGCGTCGCGGAACGCCTGATCCCATGTTCCCTGGCGCTCCTGCTCCTCCTGATCCGCCGCGCTCTTTTCCAGCGCATGAAAAATCAGATATACGAACACCGGACCGAACGGCCCGAATACAAATAACGACATCAGATACCATGCCCAGCGCGGCAGATAATTCAGCTTGCGCAGCAAATCCTTTGCCTTCATGCGTTTCCCCAACCTCCATGATCGTTAAAACCCCATAGTCGGCATCATTATATCAAATCCGCGCAGACTTGTCATCAAAAAAGGCACATTTTCCCCATTGACCGGGGAAAAATATGCCCGATGCGATTATGCGTCCTCTTTGTCCGTGCGTTTTGTGAAAATCTTTTTGATCGAGAAGCCGCCGCTCTTGCTCCCGCCGACGTGGCCCAGGGAGGGCGGCTCGGTGGTGTGCGTCGGTTCGGGGCGTTCCACGCGCCGCTGGATGTCCTGCGCCACGAAGCGCACGTCGGCGAAGAAGCCGTCGAATATGCCCGTGCGCAGGAAGTTGACGCCCGCAATCCAGATGATCGGCGCAACGACAAGGCCCGTCACGCCCGCGATCTGCATGCCCGCGTACATCGAAAAGAGCATTTGAAGCGAGGAAAAGCCCGTCGCCCCGCCCAGCACGCGCGGCTCGAATATGCGCCTGATGATGTAGAGCACGCCGTAGAGCAGAAGCAGCTGCGCGCCCATGGTGAAAAAGCCGAGCACCATGCAGATGATGCCCCAGGGCACGAGCACCGTGCCCGCGCCGAAGAACGGGATGAAGTCAAGGAACGCCAGCACCAGCGCGATGGGCAGCGGATACGGCACGCCGATGATGAAAAACGCCGTCAGGATGATCGCCATATCCACCAGCGCGAAGATCAGCTGCGAGCGGAAGAAGCCCAGCACGGCGGTGCGGAAGCTGTGGCCCATCAGGCGGATGGACTTCTTGCCGCGCGAGCCGAGGTAGGTGTAGATCCGCTCGCGCAGGTCGGGGAAGTCCGCCGTGATGATGCAGCTCGCCAGAATCAGCACCGTCAGGAAGATGACGTAGTTGGGCACCTCCAGCGCGACGTTGCTGGTCACGGAGACCGCGCTGGTCAGAATGCTCGTGATGCCCTCGCGCAGCCATTCCCAGCCGCTGGCCAGCATCGCCAGAATCTCCTTCTCCACGTCGGCGTATTCCGGCGGGAGCATGTTCAGCAGCTCCACGATGTACTCGACCAGCCGGTTATATACGCTCTGCAGCTGCGCGATGATCGAGGGCAGCGCGCCCGCCATGTCCACGAGCTGGGAGATCACCTGCCGCGCGAAGGAGAGCAGCACGAGCATGACCACCGAATAAAACACGATGACCAGCAGATAGGAAAAGAGCTTGCGCGTCAGCCGCAGGCGCTTCTGCAGCACGCGGATGACCGGATTGAACGCCCACGCCATGATGAACGCGAGGATAAACGGCATCAGGATATTGATGACCGGCCCGTACAGCAGCCACGCGGCCAGCACGCCCAAAGCCGCCGCCGAGATCTCGACGATCAGGCGCAGATACGTTCGTTTGCATTGCTCATCCATGCGCAATCGACCCCTTCTTCATGCGATATATGCCGGCGAAATTCGCCCTTCATTGCTGTGTTTCCCGCCCCAGCGCATCAAGCAGCTGCTCGCGGTTTTTCTCGATGTTGGCGACGACGCCGCTCGTGCCGTTCTTCTCGCCGTAGCCCCATGTGCCGTCAAACGGCAGGCCGATGCGCTGCACATCCGCGCCGCGCAGCCAAAGACACTGCGCCAGCAGCTTCGCCTGCTCCGCACCTGTCAGCGACGAGCGCCACGCATAGCCCAGCGCATCGAGCAGGCCCATGATCTCGCCCGCGCCGATGTGCTTGGCCCGCTGCGCCAGCGCCGCCACGAGCCGCGTCTGCCGGTCGCCGCGCCCCAGGTCGTTGTCCAGCTTCCTGCATCGCGCCAGGGACAGCGCCTGTCCGCCGTTGAGCAGACAGACGCCCTCGCTGAGCGGGTATTCATCGTAGATGCCCGCGTCCTTGTTGATGTAATTGACCTCCTTGGCCGACAGCTCGACCTCCACGCCGCCGATGGCGTCCACCAGCAGCACGACCGTCGTGAAGTTCAGGCGGAACCATCCGTCCGTGCGCACGCCGAAATTGCGCTCGATGGCGTCGGCGAGGCCGTCCTCGCCCTTGCTCTTGACGAGGGTGTTGATCTTGACGGGCTTGCCGTTTTCATTGTTCACGAACATATCGCGCGCGAACGTCGCCGCGCTGATCCTGCGGTTATCAAAGTCCAGCTGCACGAGCATGGTCACGTCGTTGCGCCCCGTCTCCTCGAGCGAGCCGTAATTGTCCATGCCGATGACGAGGTAGGTCTTCACCCCCTGCGGCCTGACGATCAGATATGCCGCGATCAGCACGAGCACAACCGCCGCCAGCACGATGACCAGCCGTTTTTTCCTTCCCGCGCCCTTTTTCTCCATGCGCCCGCGCCTCCTTTGCCGCATGCACAGCCGCCGCGCGCACATCGCCGCGGCCCTTGTGAATTTCATCAAAATCGCTTCGAATACGCCGGTTTACGGCATAAAAACTACGCCCATAAACATAGCATAAAAAGAGGAAAAAATCAAGCGGTATGCTCATTGTTTCCCCGTTCTTTACGGCCATGACGCACAATTCTTCGTCCAACCCATTGCAACGCCATTCCTTTTCGTGTATAATGAAAATGATATGGACTTTTGCGCGAGGCGCTGCCCCGCTCAAGATATTCGGCCAAACGGGATGACCTCCGCGCGGCCCGCTTCTCTCTGCCGCCCCGCAGCATTGCGGCGTGCGGCTGTCCGCGTGCGCAATCACGCATCGCGGCATATCACAATTTTATGTTATAGTTTAAGAAAGGAAATATCCGTGTCAGACAACGAAAAAAACAATCAGCCGCAGGGCAAACCCGCCCCGGCTTCAAGGCGTCCCATGAGGCGCACCGCACAAAAGAGCGGCGATAACCGCGCCGTTCAGCAGACCACCGCGCAGACCCGCGCGCCCCGTCCGCGTCCCGCGAGGCGCACCGCCGCAAAGGAGCAGCAAAGCGCGCAGGAGCAGGCCGCCCCGGCCATACAGACGGCCAAGCGCACGACCGCCAAGCGCGTGAGCGTCAAGTCCGCGCAGCAGACCGCCCCCAAGGCGGCCAAGGCCCAGCAGCCGCGCCAGAGCGCCAACGCCGCCAAGGCCCATCAGGCCGTCAGGGCGCAGGCCGCCAACAATAATAATAACAATAGCAACAACGACAATAACAATAATAATAATAATCGCAATAACGGCAGCCGCAATCGCGTCAGCCGCGGCAATCGTCAAAACGGCAATCGCAGGCGCATCGTCGCGCCCGCGCAGCAGGCCGAAAAGCCGTGCATCAGCCAGACGCTTCAGCTCGTGGGCAAGAAGCCCCCGACGATGCGCTCCAAGGCCAGCGAGCATCCCAGCCGCAGCACGCTGCGCATGATCCCGCTGGGCGGCATGTGCGAGATCGGCAAGAACATGACGGCCTACGAGTACGGCAACGACATCATCATCGTCGACTGCGGCCAGTCCTTCCCGGACGAGACCATGCCGGGCGTGGATACCGTCATCCCCGATTTCACCTACGTGCTGCAGAACCGCGACCGCGTGCGCGGCATCTTCGTGACCCACGGCCACGAGGACCACATCGGCGGCCTGCCCTATCTGCTGCGCGAGTTCAAGGCCCCGGTCTACGGCGGCCGCATGACCATCGAGCTGCTTCGCTATAAGCTCGACGACCGCGTGCCGGGCCTGACCCGCTCGTGCGAACTGCACGTGGTCTCCGAAGTCGAGACGGTGCGCGCGGGCTGCTTTGCGGTCGAGTTCATCCACGTCAACCACTCCATCGCCGATGCGTTCATGTTCGCCATCCGCACGCCGATCGGCATCATCGTGCACAGCGGCGACTTCAAGATCGACTATACGCCCATCAACGGCACGATCATGGACCTTCAGCGCATCGCGCAGATCGGCCGCGAGGGCGTGCTGCTCTTCGTCTGCGAGTCGACGAATATCGAGGTGCCGGGCTTCTCCAAGAGCGAGCGGCACGTCGGCGAGTCGATGGCCGACATGTTCAAGGATGCGCCGGGCCGCATCTTCGTGGCGACGTTCTCCTCGAACGTCTCGAGGCTCCAGCAGATCTTCACCGCCGCCGAGCGCCACGGCCGCAAGGTCGCGCTCGTGGGCCGCAGCATGCTCAATGTGTTCAACGCGGCGAACAACCTGGGCTACATCCAGATGAAGCCGGACACGCTCATCGAGGTCTCGCAGGTGGACAAGCTGCCGCCGGAACAGGTCGTCATCATCAGCACGGGCAGCCAGGGCGAGCCGATGAGCGCGCTGACGCGCATCGCGTTTTCCAGCCACCGCGAGGTCGAGATTCAGCCGGGCGACACGGTGATTATCTCCGCGACGCCGATTCCGGGTAACGAAAAGCCCATCTACAAGGTCATCAACGAGCTGTACCGCCGCGGCGCGAAGGTCTACTATTCCGCGCTGGCCGACGTGCACGTCTCCGGCCATGCCTCGCAGGAGGAGATCAAGCTCGTGCACAGCCTCGTGCGCCCGAAATTCTTCATCCCGGCGCATGGCGAGACGCGCATGCTCTATCAGCACGCGGAGCTCGCGCACAAGCTGGGCGTGCCGTTTGAGAATATCTTCATCCTCGCCAACGGCGATATCTTCGAGATCAGCAAGGGCTCGGCGCGCGTGACCGGCTTCACCAACGGCGACGCGGTGCTCATCGACGGCGCGTCGGTCGGCGAGGTGGACAACACCGTCCTGCGCGAGCGCAAGCTGCTCTCCGACGACGGCGTGGTGTCCATCGCGCTCGCCGTGAACGCAAGGACGGGCGCGATGATGGCCGAGCCGGTCGTCAGCGCCATGGGCTTCCTCTACGACAGCGAGCACGCGAAGATCGAGGCCGCCTGCCGCCAGCATGCCGCGAACATGGTGACGCGCTATGTCTCCTCCGGCAAGAAGCTCGCCGATGCCGTCGCCTCCGGCCAGATGCAGAACCAGATGCGCTCGTTCCTCTATGAGCGCACAAAGCGTCGTCCGGTCGTGCTCATCAATCTCATCGAGATCAGGTAAGCGGCGCAGCTTCCGCAAGAATTCCCCCAAAACACAATCCGCACAGGCATTAAACCCGTGCGGATTTTCTTTATTCTATTCACATTTTCACGGATTGATCCGCTTCTCGCGCCGCAGTCCCTCGTAATCCCCCTCGACAAACGACCCGCGCGGCAGATATCCCCTGCTCCCGTAAAACTCGTTGAGGAACGGGTTGTCCACCATGCAATCAAGCCGCACGAACGCCTTGCCGTTCGCCTTCGCAAGCGCCTCAATCCTCTCGATCATCTCGCTGCCCGCGCCGCGCACGCCGATTCCCGACGCAAGGTGATGCACGTAATACGCCGGTTCGTCGCGATCCTCGCATGCGTCCCAGCGCTCGTCGCGCTCCAGCAGCGCCGCCGTGCAGACGGCCTTTCCGCTTTCGGTGTCGCGCAGCACATACAGCTGTCCCGCCTCGCGCAGCGCATCGTAATGCGACTGCGGATAGATGCCCCAGTAATCGACCATGTTCCACTGGCGCAGGCCGCGCGCGTCCATCCACCTGATGCGGCTGTCGATCATATCAAACACGGCGGGCATATCGGCCTTTTGCGCGGACTCGAGGCGGTAACGGCTTTGCATGGGCTGCACATCCTTTCTCGTGACAGTATAGCACGCGAAAGCTGCGTTGGCAACGTCTTTACAGGCTGGGCCGGCGATGATATAATGAAGTGCTTGTTTTTTGGGGTGTAAGCATGCGCAGCTTTGGCGCATCTGCCCCGTCGCAATCGTAGACCTTCGGTCTGCTCTGCGACTACATTTTATATGAGATAGGGGTTACATTGGGACGCTGTCCCAAACCCTGCAAAGGGCGCTGCCCTTTGATCCCGCAAGGGCTTTGCCCTTGACCCATCTTCGCTTCGCGCTTCATTAACGATACTTTACAGGAGAACATTATGAGCAATCCTTCCCTTCCCATCGTCCACGTTATCAACGGCCGCCAGAAAAAGCTGATGCAGGGCCACCCGTGGGTCTACGGCAACGAGATCGAGCGCGTCGAGGGCGAACCCATCGACGGCGAGCTGGTCACGGTCGTCGATTTCCGCAATAAATACATGGGCACGGGCTTCTACAACAGCAAGTCGCTGATCACCGTCCGGCTGCTGACCCACCGTCAGGAGGAGATCACGGACGAGCTCATCGCCCGCCGCGTGCGCGAGGCCTGCGCCTACCGCCGCTTCGTCAAGTCCCGCCCCGGCACCGATTCCTGCCGCCTGATCTACGGCGAAGCCGACCGCCTGCCCGGCGTCATCTGCGACCGCTTCGCCGGGGTCGTCGTGCTGCAAATCCTCGCCCTCGGCATGGAAAAATACACGCAGGTCATCGCCGACGCGCTGATCGAGTGCGAGCATCCCGACTGCCTGCTGCTTCAAAACGACGACGCCATCCGCCGCAAGGAGGGCATGGAGTGCTTCACCCGCGTGCTCCACGGCGCGCTGCCCGAGCAGGTCGTCATCAACGAAAACGGCATCCGCCTGTCCGTCGATGTCATGGGCGGCCAGAAGACCGGCTACTTCCTCGACCAGAAGGACAACCACCTCTTTGTCCGCCAGTTCTGCAAGGGCGCGCGCGTGCTCGACTGCTTCTCCTACATCGGCGGCTTCGCGCTGAACGCCGCGGCTGCGGGCGCGGAAAGCGTCACCGCCGTGGACATCAGCGAGTCGGCGGTGCAGCTCATCAAACAGAACGCCGCGCTCAACGGCCTTGCGGTTGACACCGTCTGTGCCAACTGCTTTGACTATCTGCGCGCGCAGGTCAAGGACAAGCAGCGCTACGACGTGATCGTCCTCGATCCGCCCGCCTTCACCAAGGCGCACGCGAACATGGCCAACGCCTGCCGCGGCTACAAGGAGATCGCGCTGTCCGCCATGCGCCTGCTTCCCGCGGGCGGCGTGCTCGCGACGCACTCCTGCTCGTATCACATGCCCGAGGACGTGTTCGTCAACACCGTCCTCTCCGCCGCGCAGGACCTGCACCGTCAGGTGCGCGTGATCACCCTGCGCCGTCAGGACATCGACCACCCCGTGCTCGCGGGCTATCCCGAGAGCCACTACCTCAAGAGCCTCTGGCTTCAGATGCTCGATTGACCCAATCGGTTCGCCCGGCAGGATCAGCCCTGTCGGGTTTTTTGCGTTTTGGCGCAGCAATTTGTCCCAATGCGCTTGCGGGTCAGTCCGTTTGGCCCCGCATCATATTGACACGCGCTCGGTTTTCCTTCTATAATAAGTTGAAAGGAATCGCAGGCGCTGCGGTTTCCCATGCTTTATGTCAGGAGGCGTTCCTGTGGGCTATATCACGTTTGAAAATGTCTGCAAGTATTACCAGTCCGGTGACAATGTCGTCAAGGCCGTGGACAACGTCAACTTCGCCGTCGAGAGGGGCGAGTTCTGCGTCGTGCTCGGCCCATCCGGCGCGGGCAAGACGACCATTCTCAACCTCTTGGGCGGCATGGACAAGGCCACCAGCGGCAAGATCATGGTCGACGGTCAGGAGGTCACGGCCATGAACGGCCGCCAGCTGACCGAATACCGCCGTCACAAGGTCGGCTTCGTCTTCCAGTTCTACAACCTCATGCCCAACCTGACCGCGCTTGAGAACGTCGAGCTCGCGCGTCAGGTCTGCCGCGACGCCCTCGACCCGCGCACCGTCATGGAGCAGGTCGGTCTGGGCGAGCGCCTGCGCAATTTCCCGGCGCAGCTTTCCGGCGGCGAGCAGCAGCGCGTGTCCATCGCCCGCGCGCTGTGCAAAAATCCGGCGCTTCTTCTGTGCGACGAGCCGACGGGCGCGCTGGATTCCAAGACCGGCGTGCAGGTGCTCGGCCTGCTGACCGACGTCTGCCGCACGCACAACGCCACCGTCGTCATCATCACGCATAACGCCATGATCGCGCCGCTTGGCAACCGCGTCATCCACGTCAAGAACGGCGGCATCGAGTCCATCGAGACGAACGATCATCCGGCGCGCGTGGAGGACATCGCATGGTGAAGCCGCGCAATACGCTTCGAAAGAAGCTGTTCCGGGACATCTTCCGGGCGGCGATGCAGTTTCTTTCGATCATCGTGCTCTGCGCACTGGGCACGTTCGCTTTTGCGGCGCTCGACGGCACGGCCCGCATGGTGCGCACCACGCTCAACACCTATTTTGAGGACAACAACCTCGCCGATTTCTGGGTGACGCTCCCCCACGCCGGGCGCACGGAGCTGGACAAAATCCGCGGGATCGACGGCGTCCGCCAGATTCGCGCGCGCGCCTCGGTGGATATGGACACCACGCTCCCCGGCGACGTGGACGTGGCCGTCACCGCATACGACGGCGAGATGGACATCAACGTCCCGCTCATCCGCGACGGCAGCGCGCTCGACCCCGCCGATATGCGCGGGTGCCTGATGGAGGAGCGCTTCGCCGACGTGCACGGCTTCAAGACCGGCGACCGCTTCACCGTCAAGCAGGGCGAGCTTGAGACGACATTTATCATTCGCGGCATCGCCGTGAGCCCGGAGTACCTGATGGTCTCCAACGGCGTATCTGCCGACCCCGAAAACTACGGCTACATTCTGGTGAACGCGCGCGCCGTGCCGCATCTGCCGCTGTCGCAGATCGTGGTCACCTGCACGCCGGACGCCGACCGCGACGCCGTGCAGAGCGCAATCGAGGCCGCCATCCCCGAGGCGCTGGTCGTCAACCGCGGCGCGCACATGAGCACATCCCGCGCCAACAACGACGCGCAGATGTTCGAGAACATGACGCTCATCTTCCCGATTCTGGCCTACGCCATCGCCGCGCTCATCGTCATGACGACGCTCTCGCGCATGATCGACAACCAGCGCATGCAAATGGGTACGCTCAAGGCGCTGGGCTTCTCCACGCGCCAGATTCGCGGGCATTATCTCTCCTACGCGATCGTCCCCTCGGCGGTCGGCGGCGTGCTCGGCACGCTCATCGGCCATTACACGCTGCCCAAAATGCTCTGGGACGCCCTCATCGCCCAGCACGAGATGCCCTACCGCCTCGAGCCGCCGATCTCCTTCCCCGCGTGGTGCATGGTGGGCCTGACGGTCGTGATGTCCGTGGCAATCTGCTGGTATACGTATCGCAAATCCGCGCGCGAGGTCACCGCGGCGCTGCTTCGGCCCAAGCCGCCCAAGGACGGCAAGCGCATCCTGCTCGAGCGCATCACGCCGGTCTGGTCGCGCCTGTCCTTTAACGCCAAGATGATCGTGCGCAACCTCATGCGCAACAAGCTGCGCTCGTTCATGTCGCTCATCGGCATCCTGTGCTGTACGATGCTCATCATCACATCGCTCGGCCTTCAGGATTCCGTCACGCGCATGTCGCAGAAGTACTACACCGGCACGCTCAATTACGATGTGCGCGCCAACCTCGACAGTACGGCGGGCGACGCCGAGGCCTACGAGCGCCGCATGGACGCCGAGGCCGCCGAGTGCATCATGGAGCGCTCGATCTCCCTGCGCGCGGACGGCGGCTCGCGCACCGTCATGCTCACCGTGCTGGGCGACGAGCAGACGATGCAGCACCTCGGCGAAAACGAGACGCTGATCCCGATCGAGACCGGCACCGTCGCCGTCACGATGAAGCTCACACGCACGCTGGATATCGAGACCGGCGACACGGTCACGATCTATCTGCCCGGCGACGACGAGCCGTTCGAGCTGACCGTCGGCCAGATCGTCCACAACAACGTCTCTCAGGGCGTCTATCTCACCCGCACGACGTGGGAGTCCCTGCGCAAGGGGCCGTTCACGCCGACCGCGATTCAGCTTCGCGCGCCGACCGATGCGTGCATCGCCGAGCTTGCGGACATGGACGAGGTCACCTCTATCGACTACCCCGCCGAGCAGATCGGCGAGATGCTGGAGATGCTCGACACCCTGTCCTCCGTCTTCGCGCTGCTCACGGGCATTGCGCTGGCGCTGGCGTTCGTCATCTGCTATAACATGGGCCTGATGAATTTCGTCGAGCGCCTGCGCGAATACGCCACACTCAAGGTGCTGGGCTATCATCAGAAGGAAATCCGCCGCCTGATCCTGCACGAGAACACGATCATCGCGCTCATCGGCGTGCTCGGCGGCATCTATCCGGGCATTCTTTTGACCGACATCATCATGCATTCGTGTGAGCCGGAGACGGGCTTCTATCCCGGCATGCCGACGGTGCAGTCCATCGTCATTGCCTGCGTCACGACGTATCTGTTCTCCGGCCTGCTCCAGCGTCTGCTCACGCGCAAGGTGCGCCATATCGACATGGTCGAGGCGCTCAAGTCCGTCGAATAAACGCAAAACGATATGTGAATATAGAGAAAGAAGGAACTGCTCATGAAAAAGAAAGCCGCCGTCTCCCTGCTCCTTGCGCTCATGCTGACGCTCACATGCGCCGCCGCGCTCGCCGCCACGGCCAACGCCAGCATCATCGCGCCGCACACGGTGAAGGTCACCGCGCCCTACGCCGGCACCCTCCTGCCCTTTGATCTGGAGGCGGGCGACAGCGTGACTGCGGGCGACGTGCTCTTCACGATGGACGCCGCGCCCATCTACGCCCCGCAGGACGGCAAGGTCGCCGCTGTGTTCGCCGAGGTGGGCGACGACGCTGCGGGCATCGCCGCGCACTATGGCGCCGTCGCCGTCATCGAGCCGGTCAACCCGCTCTTCGTCGACGCCAGCACGCGGGACGCCTACAACGATCCCGAGAACCGCTACATCCACACGGGCGAGACCGTCTATCTCAAGTGCGGCAGCGAGAAGGGCACCGGCCGCGTGACCTCCGTGAGCGGCTCGAGCTATGCCGTGGAGATCCTCACCGGCGAATACGACATCGGCGACACCATCCGCATCTTCCGCGAGGACGGCTTTGATTCCGACAGCGAGCTCGGGCGCGGCAAGGCGACCCGCTATGCCGACGCCGTCGTGAGCGCGCAGGGCCGCATCGCCGCCGTGCACGTCAAGCCCGGCGACAGCGTCAAGACCGGCGATCTGCTCTTTGAGGTCGTCGACACGAGCGCGCCCGCCGGTGCGAGCCGCGACATCGCCTCCTCCGTGGACGGCGCGGTCACCATGCTCTATGCCACGCCCGGCGCGCAGGTCTATCGCGGCATGCTGCTGTGCGAGATCGCCGACCTGACCCGCCTGGAGCTCTCCGCCGAGATCGACGAGATCGACGTCGGCGCGCTGCGCGTGGGCGACACGCTGTCCTACACGCTGGACGCCTATCCGGATAAGACCTTCTCCGGCACGATCACCGAGATCCGCCCCATCGGCACGGCCAAGCAGAACGCCGCGTATTTCGATGTGCGCATCTCCGTCCCCGAGGGCAGCAGCTTCCTGCCGGGCATGAACGCGACCGTGACGCTCGGCGAATGATGATTGCATGACATAAAAACAGCGCTTTTCCCCGGATGACGGCGTGAAAGGCGCTGTTTTTTTGTATGGCTTTATTTTTCCCCCACCGGCAGCATCGCCATGACCTGCCTGCTCGCCTGCGCAATAGCGCCCGTGACGGCCCGCTCGTCCGCCCCGGCGCAGCGCGTGTAGGCGTAATAGCTGCCGTATATCGCGAACGTGAACAGCGCGCCGGCCGCCGCGTCGCCCGAAAGATCGGGGCGCAGCGCGAACGCCGCTTCCTTGAGGCTCTGCTCCACGCGCGCAATCAGCATGCCCGCGCGGCTGCCGGAGAACACGGTGGAAATCGCGTCGTCCCGCGCGTCAAATGCGGCACGCAGCTCGCCGATCAGCGCGTCGGGCCGGTCAAAAATCGCCTCCGGGCAGCTCACGGCGCCCACGATATCCCGCGCAATCTGCGTCTCGATGGCGTCGCTCAGGTCGTATATGTCGCGATAGTGCGTGTAGAACGTCGATTTGTTGATGCCCGCCGCATCGCAGAGCTCGCGCACCGTGATGCGCTCGAGCGCCTTCTTCTTTCTCAGCGCAAGGAACGCCTCCTCAATGCTGCGCCGCGTGCGCACGACCCGCCTGTCCTCCATATCCGCGCCTCCCTGACCAACCATTTCGCGAATCCGTCGTTTATCCAACGCTCCGGCGAATCCGGCGGTTTCGCTTTTCCTGTTGTTCACAGTATAATATAAAAAACGACACGTGTCCATGATCTCGGAGGTGATCGCGTGGATTTTCACGATTTCTATACGGGTCAGGCGTTCGACGCCCACACGTATCTCGGCACGCACGTCGAAGCGGGCGGCGTGACCTTCCGCACGTATGCGCCGAGCGCCGCGTCCGTCAGCGTCATCGGCGACATGAACGACTGGCGCGAGACGCCCATGAGCCGCACATACGACGGCAATTTCTGGGCCTGCACCATCGCAAACGCTGCGCCCGGCATGCGCTACAAGCTGCGCGTCTACGACAAAACAGGCCGGTTCATTGACCACTGCGACCCCTACGGCTTCTTCGCCGATCTGCGCCCGGAGACGTCCTCGATCGTCTACGACCGCGCGGCCTACCGCTTCCGCGACGACGCCTGGCAAGCCCGCACCGACGCCGCCCGACCGCTGAATATATACGAAGTCCACGCCGGTTCGTGGCAAAAGCCGGACGGCGCCGTCCACGACTCCTTTTACACCTACCGCGAGCTGGCCGCGCGCCTGATTCCCTATCTCAAAAAGAATCACTACACCCACGTCGAGCTGATGCCCATCCTCGAGCACCCGTGCGACGAGTCGTGGGGCTACCAGTGCACCGGCTTTTTCAGCGCCACATCGCGCTACGGCACGCCCGACGGCCTCAAGTTTCTGATCGACCGCTGCCACGCGGCGGGCATCGGCGTCATCCTCGATTTCGTTCCGGTTCATTTTTCGGTGAACGACTATGACCTTTTCCGCTTCGACGGCACGCCGCTTTACGAATATCCGCATCCCGACGCCGGTTACAGCGAGTGGGGCTCCTGCAACTTTTGCCATGCGCGCGGCGAGGTGCGCTCCTTCCTTCAGTCCGCTGCGCACTATTGGCTTTCCGAGTTTCACTTTGACGGCCTGCGCATGGACGCCGTGCGCAACCTGATCTACTGGCAGGGCGACGAATCGCGCGGCGTCAACGAGAGCGCCATTTCCTTCCTGCAAACCATGAACGCGGGGCTCAAACGCCGCCATCCCCACGCGCTGCTCATCGCCGAAGATTCCTCCGTCTATCCCGGTGTCACCAAGACCGTGCAGGAAGGCGGCCTCGGCTTTGATTGCAAGTGGGATCTGGGCTTCATGCATGACACGCTCGCCTTCATGGCGATGTCCCCCGCCGAGCGCCGCGCGCACCCCGAACGCCTGACGTTCTCGATGTTCTATTTTTACAACGAGCGCTATCTGCTGCCCTTTTCCCACGACGAGGTCGTCCACGGCAAGGCGTCCATCGTGCAAAAGATGCACGGCGATGACATCCGCGAAAAATTCGCACAGGCGCGCCTGCTGTATCTTTACATGCTTGCCCACCCCGGCGGCAAGCTCAATTTCATGGGCAGCGAGCTGGGCATGACCCGCGAATGGGACGAGCGCCGGGAGCTCGACTGGATGGTGCTTCATCACCCGCTGCACGCGCCGTTCATCCGCTTCATGCGCAGGCTGAACACGCTCTACGCCAAACACCCCGCGCTGTTCGCCCGCGACCACGAGCCGGACGGCTTTGCGTGGCTGATCCTGCCTGATCAAAACCGCGCGCTCTGTGCGTTCGTCCGCAAATGCGAAAGCGAGCAGGCTCTGGCCGTGCTCAACTTTGGCGACGCGCCCGTCCCCGGCCTGACGATTTCTCTGCCCGGCATCGCAAGCGCGAAGCTCATCCTGAACACCGGCGCGCGAAGCTGGGACGGCTCCGGCGCGCCCATCGTCCCCCGCCTGCGCAGGGACGGCACGCTGCGCCTGAACGTGCCGTGTCAGTCGGGCATGCTGCTCGCGCTCACCCAAAATGTGTAATCAAAAAAATCCTGTGTCCGCCAAAAAGCTTTGCGGATACAGGATTTTTCGTATGCAATTCACAGGCCGAGGATGATCGTGGCGATCATGAAATAGATCAGCAGCGCGCAGGCGTCGACGATCGTCGTGATCATCGGGCTCGCCATGACCGCCGGGTCAAAGCCGAGCTTCTTTGCGCCCATCGGCAGCAGGCACCCCACGATCATCGCGATGATGACCGTGCACAGCAGCGTCACAGAGACCGTCGCCGAGACGAGCAGGCCCGCGTCGGTGAAGATCATCATGCGCAGCATGTTGACCGCCGCCAGCGCTGCGCCCGAGACGACCGCCACGCCGATCTCCTTGGCGAGCACCTTGAACCAGTCGCGCAGCTCAACCTCGCCCAGCGCCATGTTGCGGATGACGGTGACGGAGGTCTGGCTGCCGGAGTTGCCCGCGCTGTCCATGAGCATCGGGATGAACGCCGTGAGCATGACCGCGCTGGCGAGCAGCTGCTCAAAATGCGTGATGATGGTCGATGTGAACGTCGCCGAGATCATGAGCAGCAGCAGCCACGGCAGGCGATGGGCGACCAGATTCATGACGCTGGTCTTCATGTATTCCTCATCGCTCGGGATGATGGCGGCCATCTTCTTGATGTCCTCGGTGTTCTCCTCCTGGATGACGTCGACGATATCGTCGATGGTGATGATGCCCACGAGCCGGTTCTCCTTGTCGCATACGGCGATGGACGTCAGGTCGTAGCGGCGGAAATCGTCGGCGATCTCCTCCTGGTCGTCGGTGGTCGAGGCGGAGATGATGTTGGTGTCCATGATGTCGCGGATGTACGTGCTCTCCGGCGCGACGATCAGCTTGCGCAGCGACACCTGACCCACGAGCTTGCGCTGGTCGTCGATGACGTAGCAGGTGTAGACCGTCTCCTTGTCGATGCCGGTGCGGCGGATGTAGTCCATCGCCTTGCGCACGGTGAAGTAGTCGTGCAGATCGACGTACTCGATGGTCATCAGGCTGCCCGCGCTGTTCTCCGGGTAGTTGAGGAACTGGTTGATGACCGCGCGCGTGTTCTCGTCCGCGTTCTGCAGCACCTTCTTGACGACGTTGGCCGGCATTTCCTCCAGGAAGTCGACCGTGTCGTCCATGAACATGTCGTCCACCAGCGCCTTGAGCTCGGCGTTGGTCGCGCTCTCGGCGATGAGCTGCTGCTGCTCGCTGGTCATGTAGGAGAACACGTCCGAGGAGATGTCCTTGGGCAGCATGCGGAACAGCTTGATCACATGCGCGCTGTCCTCGACCTCCTCGAGTCCCTCGGCGATGTCCACCGGCAGGCACTCATACGCCTTCTCCTTAAATGCCTGAATGTCGCCCTTCTCCATGAGCGCCATCAGCTCCAGAAAATCCTTGCGAATTTCTTCCTCCATCGGGAATCCCTCCTGTCATTTTCGGTCGTGAAATGCAGGCCGGTTCCCCCTTGAACGGCTCAAATGGGCGCAAAAAAGCGCGCAGCAAAGCCGGCTGCGCGCATCCTTCGTTTTCTATGCTCAAAAACGAGGCTTCACGACGCAGCCGTCGGCGCACAGCGCCCGGCGTTCTCGGGGTTCGCCCGCGATGCTACTGGGGTACTCGTCCACGTCGTTCACCTCTCCTTATCCTGCGGATTTTCGTTCGTCCCGCGCGATGCAGACATCGCCTGAACATATGTTTACAATACGCCCAAACGGGCCGTTTGTCAACCCCCGCGCACTCAATTTCACCTTGTTTTAATCTCAAATTCACATTTGCCCGGCACGCACGAAAACGCCGCCAGACAACGCGCCCGACGGCATATTTTGATCTCCGGTTTACACGCTGTATCCCACGCCGCTGCGCACCAGATACAGCACGCGTTCGTGCACGGCCTTGCCCGTGATCGTACAAAGCGCGTCGGCGTAGATCTCCAGCTGCGGCCTGTGGCGCGCGATGGCCCCCGGCACGTCTGCGGGCGAATCCGTCTTGTAATCCACGAGCACCCAACGCCCGTTTTCCGTAAAACACGCGTCGATGACGCCCTGCACGAGCTGCGCATTGCCGTCCCTGTCCGTGCGCCGGTAGGTGAACGCCCATTCCCTGTGCACCTCGCCGCTTGAAAGCAGGCGCACGCCCAGCGGCGAAGTGAAGAACCCCACGAGCATGCGCGCGGGCACGGCGTCGTATTCGGCCCCGGTCACAATGCCCTTTTGGAGCATCGTTTCAACCTGCGCGCGGATTTCGCGCTCGATGTCCTTCGTATTTTTCAGCGCATCGAGGTTCAGCATGCGCATCATGCGGTGGAACGCCGTGCCGATCTGCGCGCCGGTCATGCGTTTTTCCTGCATGAAGCGCGGCATGCGCTCGATCTCGATCTCCCTGCGCCGGATGCCGTCGTCCTCGGCGATCTTCTCGTCGCGTACAACGGCGCTGACGCTCGTCTTGCGCACCATCGCGCGCTGTTCCGGCGTGAAGCGCAGCAGCGCGAGCAGCTTCTCGTCCTCGACCTGCGCGCCCTCCAGCTCGGCCAGCATGTGCATGACGCGCTCATTGCTGCGCTTGGTGAGCTTCGCTGCCGCGCTGCCCCTGTGCGCGAATACATGCCACGTCGAATCCCCCACGCGCACGCTTTCCTCGCGGATCGTCATGCTCGCGCCCGCAGCCATCAGCGCCGGAGCCACCATATCAAGCCCCGTGCGCATGGTCCGCAGCGCGCTCTTCTGCTCCCCGCGCGTCCACGCTTCCGGCGGCTCGGGCTTGTTGATCGCGCCGATCATGATCAGCCGCTCCTTGGCGCGCGTCATGGCGACGTAGAGGATGCGCACCTCCTCGGCGAGCTGTTCGCCCAATGCCTTCACGCGGATGGCCTTGCGAAGCAGCGTGTCGCGCTCGCTGTGCAGCTGCGTGTCGATGCACGGCAGGCCGATGCCCAGCTGCGCATGCATGAGCAGCCGCGCCGCGCCCGTCTTCGTGCTCATCCGCCGCGACATGCCCAGCACGAACACAACCGGGAACTCGAGGCCCTTGCTCTTGTGCGTCGTCATGATGCGTACGACATCCTCATTTTCGCCGATGGCGCTGGCGCTCATCGAATCGCCGCCCGCTTTGAGCCTTTTGGCGTATCGCAGGAACGACGACAGCGAGCCGCCGCTCGATGCCACGAACGCCCGCGCCCGCGTCGTCAAAAGGTGTAGATTCGCCTGTCTCGCCGCGCCGCCCGGCAGTGCGCCCGCCTGCGCGAGGAAGCCCGTCTCCGCATAGATGCGCTCGATCAGCCTGTCCACGCCCTGATGCCGCGCGCACAGCCGCCAGAATTGCAGCCGCTTTTCAAACTCATTCAGCTTGCCCGCGAGCGCGTCGTCCATGTCCTCGCGGTATCTGCGCACGGCCTCATGATACGGCGTCCTGATGTCCGGCGTGTGGATGCGGATCTGTGCCAGCTCCTCGTCGCTCAGGCCGCACGCAGGCCCGCGCAGCGCCGCGAGCAGCGCCTCGTCCTGCCGCCCGCTCTCCACCGTGCGCAAAAGCGCCATCATCGCGCGGATCTCCGGGATGTCAAAGTAACCCTCGCCCGCATCGCAGAACACGGGGATGCCCTCGCCGGTCAGGATGTCCGCCGCGAGCGCCGCGCTGCCCGCCGCCACGCGCATGAGCACCGCCATATCGCGATAGCGAAGCGGCCTGTATTCGCCCTTCTTCGAATCGTAGACCGGCGTGCCCACCAGCTCGCGAATCCGCTTGGCCGCGATGAGCGCCTCCTGCTCAATGGCCGCGAGCTCGCGCTCGTCCCCGCCGTCCTCATCCGCGTCACCGGCGTCGTCCGCGGTTTCCTCGTCCTCGCCCGCGTAGGCGATGTGCAGCTCGACGGGCGGCTCGTCCTCGCGTACACCCAAGCCGCAGAACAGTCGCTCGCGCTCGTCGTATTCGATCTCGGTCACGTCGCCGCGCATGATCCGCTCAAACACGGCGTTGACGCCCTGCAATACGTTATCGCACGAGCGGAAATTCTTCTGCAAGTCGATGCGCCGCTCCAACGGCTCGTCCTCGCGGTCGTAGCGCGCGGCTTTCTCAAGGAACAGCGACGGCTCTGCCTGACGGAAGCGATATATGCTCTGCTTCACGTCGCCGACAAAGAAGCATCCGTCCTCCGGCGCAAAGCTCCCGATGATGGCCTCCTGTATGGCGCTCGAGTCCTGATATTCGTCGATGAATACATAGCGGTACTTCGCCGCGAGCGCGTGCCGCACGTCGTCATTTTTGAGCACCGCGAGCGCGCCGTGCTCCAAATCGTTGAAGTCGAGTATGCCCCGCTGGCGCTTGGCGGCGGTGTAGAGCGCATCCATCGTGCGCACCAGCTCGCATATGCCCTCGAGCGGCAGCTTCGTCATGGCGATATCGGCGGCGGCGTCCTCAAGTGAGCACGCGAAGTCCTCGGCAAGCGTCTTGAGCGCCTTCTTGAGCGCGTCGCGCCCGTCCTTGACGCGCTGCACCTTGTCCGGGTCGAACACATCGGTCTTCTTCAGGCGGCCCAGCCTGGCAAACTCCATGCCGCCCAGCACGCCGCGCAGCGCCTCGTAGCCGCGATCCGCCGCCGCAATCGCCTCGCGCACGAGCATCACGTCGTCCGCGCACGCCACGCTGTAATGCAGCGGCCCCATCTCGCCCGAGCAGATATCGCAAAGCGCCTGCGCATCCTCCATGATCTGCGCAAGCCTGTCCTTCGCGTCATCAAGCAGCAGCCGCACGGCCTCGCCATGTTTAAGCTCCGCGATCTCCGGGGCGCATCCCGCCTGCACGCGGTCGAGGAAGTTCCACGGGTCGGGGCGCGTCATCATGAAGCGGTGAATCTGCGCGGCGAGGTCGGCGAGCTCCTCCTGCTCATAGCACGCGTCCGCCGCCAGAAACGCCTCGCTGCCCACGTCGTAGCAGGCGTAGAGCGCATCCTCCATCGCCTGCGCGCGCAGCACGGTACATTCCTGCTCATCGCCGATGCGAAACGCCGGGTCGATGCCCAGCGCCTGAAAGTGCTCGCGCAGCATGTTGCCGCAGAAGCTGTGCAGCGTCGATATGCTCGCCCGCGAGAGCGCCATCGCCTGCGATGCGAGCTCGGGCCGCGTGCGCGCCGCCTGCACGAGCGCCTCGCCGATGCGCAGACGCATTTCGCCCGCCGCCGCGTTGGTGAATGTCACCACGAGCATCCTGTCGATCGGGCATCCCTCGCATACGAGCTGCACGATGCGCTCCACGAGCACGGCGGTCTTGCCCGAGCCCGCCGCCGCGCAGACAATCAGGCTGTGTCCCCTGTCGCTGATGGCGTCCTGCTGCTGCGCCGTCCATTGCGGCATGGCGCTCCCCTCCTTCGTTTCGAATATACACAGTATATCACAAATTCCGGCGATGAAAAAGAGCCCCTCCGCGCGGGAGAGGCTCTGTATTCGCTCAAATCAATCGTCGAGCTTGCTGAAGGTGTACTCCTGGCCGTAGGTCTGCACGAACACCTCGCGCATGACCTGATCATTCCTCGGCTTGTCGTTGCTGTCGGTCGGGACGGACGCGATCACGTCGACCGTCTCCATGCCACCGAGCACCATGCCGAACGCCGCATAGTCGCCGTCCAGGAAGTCGTTATCCGCATGCATGATGAAGAACTGGCTGCCCGCAGAATCCGGCGCAGAGGCGCGCGCCATCGAGAGCACGCCGCGCGTGTGGGACAGGTCATTCTGCACGCCATTGCTGGAGAACTCGCCCTTGATGCTGTAGCCCGGGCCGCCGGTGCCGTCGCCGTTCGGGTCGCCGCCCTGGATGACAAAGCCCGGCACGACGCGATGGAAGGTCAGCCCATTGTAGAAGCCGCTGTTGGCCAGCGTCACGAAGTTGCCCACGGACTCCGGCGTCACATCGGGATACAGCTCGCCGTAGATCACAGAGCCGTCGTTCATCGCGATGACGAAGGTCGGCAGCTTATCCGGGAGCTCTGCAGCCGTCGCCAGCGCCGTGTTGTCCACGGCCAGCGCGGCGTCCTTCTCGGCCGCGGCGGTGTTCTTGGCATCGACAAAGCCCTTGAACTCGGTGCCCGGCACGGCGGCGAGCATGTAATCCTCACCGTCGACGCTGATGTGGCCCAGCACGTCCAGCGACGCGCCCACGGCCAGCGTGGCCACGGCATCGCCGCCCGGCATATCGGTCAGCGCGGTCTCGGCGGACACGGACGCATAGGCCTCCGTCGCCTCGACGGTCACGCCGACATACACATGGAACAGCGGTGTCATATCGCCGAACTGCACATTCGCATCGGTGATCATCTGGTCGATGTAGGCATTGAAGGCATCCTGCTGCTTGGCGGAGAGCGCCTCTTCGGTCTCCTGCTCCTTGCGCGCCTCGAAGTCGGCCGCGCCCGGGGTCATGTCGCCCGCATAGCACAGGATATAGTAGCCGTAGGTGTCGGAGATCACGCCGCTGATGTCGCCCACGTTCTCAAGCGCGACGGCAGCCTCGTGGAATTTCTCGCCGTACATATCGTCGCCGTCCATGCAGACCGGGTAGCCCAGCAGCATGGCCTCCTCGGTGGCGCCGTCCTCGTTGTAGGCGAACATCGCCTCGGTGAAGTCCATGCCGCCCAGAATCGCCGCGAGCACGGCGTTGGCCTTGGCCTTGCCCGTCAGCGCCGCGATATCCTGCGGCTCCGCCGGGGTCGCATCGGTCTCATCCTCGCTCGCCTCGTCCGCGGTGGCCTCGCCCGCAGTCGCGTCATACGGCGCGGCGGTCAGCTCGTCGGGCGCAATGTACAGCGCGTAGACAAGACGCATGTTCTCCGGCGTGTAGACGACGTCCTCGCCGTTGAGATAGTCGCTGATGAACGTGTTCACGTCGGCGTAGCTCTCCTGCTGCTCGGCGACCTTCGCATCAAACGCGGCCTTGACCTCCTCGTCGGTGACGGTCACGCCGGCAGTCGCCTGCTCAAACAGGAAGTCGACCATATCCTGAATCTTCAGGCTCTCCATCAGGGAATCGTAATCATAGCCGGCAGCCGCAATCTGCTCCTCGACCATCGCGTCGAGCTCCTCGCCCGTGATGCCGAAGCTGGACAGATACGTCGTGACATACTCGCGCATGTCGGCCATCATCGAATCGGCCATCGCCACGAGCTCAGCCTCGCGCTCGGCGGTCATCTCATAGCCGTTGGCAAGCGCATGATGCATGGCGATGCGGTTGATGAGCTCCGCCTGCACAACCTCGCCCGCGACGCTCTGCTGCAGCTCGGTGTCATACTCGTCCACAGCATAGCCGTACTGCGTGTAGTAATCCACATAGGAAGCGAGCATCTGGTCGTACGTCTGGCGCACTTCCTCCGCGCGCACCATGACCTCGCCGTCATACGCGCTGGCGAGCACGGGATTCTGCTCATCCTGCTCGTCCATCGTCTCGCTGCCGGTCTCATCGGCAACGGGCTCGACGGTCTCGTCGGTCACCAGAATGTCGGTCGCAGCGTCCGCGCCGCCGATCACGGCCTCGTCAGCCGGGGCTTCGGTCGCCTCAGCAGCAGGCTCGGCGGTCGGTTCCGCAGTCGGCTCGGCGGTCGGTTCAGCAGTCGGCTCGGTGGTCGGTTCAGCCGTCGGCTCAGCCGTCGGTTCGGCGGTCGGTTCCGCAGTCGGCTCAGCGGTCGGCTCGGCGGTCGGTTCAGCAGTCGGCTCAGCGGTCGGTTCAGTCGTCGGCTCAGCCGTCGGCTCAACGGTCGGTACAGCCGTCGGGGCCTCGGTCGGCGCCGCAATCGGGACGGGCGTCGCCTTTTCATCCTCGCTGCCGCAGCCGCCCGCGATCACGAGCAGCAGCGCGAGCAGCAGGGCAAGCAGCGTTCTTTTCTTCATAATCACTATACCCTCCATCATCTTTTTCAGATTTGCACAGGGATTCTTTCCCCATGATCCATGCGTTTCATTATACGCGCTTTCCACAAAAAACGCAACAATTTCGACAAATTGCCATTGATCCTTCATCCGTTCGCCACAATGCGTTCACATTCCGGCGGCGCATTGCCGTCATTTGTGTTCTTCGACAAACTCGCGGATGCGCTTGAGCGCCTCGGTCAGATTCTCGATGCTGGTTGCGTAGGAGCAGCGCACATAGCCCTCGCCCGACGCGCCGAACGCCGTGCCGGGGACGCACGCCACGTGCTTTTCCTCCAGCAGCTTTGTACAGAATTCCTCGCTGGTCATGCCGGTGGATTCGATGCACGGGAAGACGTAGAACGCGCCGCGCGGCTCAAAGCAGGCAAGGCCCATGGCGTTGAGGTTTTCCACCATCAGCCGCCTGCGCCTGTCGTAGGAGCGAACCATCGTCTTGACGTCCTCAAAATTCGTCTCAAACGCGCGCCCCAGCGCCTTGTCCGCCGCGTTCTGGCTGACGATGGAGGCGCAGAGCATGGTGTACTGGTGAATCTTGAACATCGGGGACAGCAGCTCGCGCGGTGCGCACAGATGGCCCACGCGCCAGCCGGTCATTGCGAACGCCTTGCTAAAGCCGTTGAGCGTCACCGTGCGCTCGCGCATGCCGGGGATGGAGGCAAACGCCGTGTGCTCGTGGCCGTCGTAGATCAGCTCGGAGTAGATCTCGTCGGAGAGCACGACGATGTCCGTCCCCTCGAGCACCTGCGCGATGGCGCAGAGCTGTTCGCGGGTCATGACGCCGCCGGTCGGATTGTTGGGGTACGGCAGGATCAGCGCCTTGGTTTTCGGCGTGATGGCCGCTGCCAGCGCCTCCGGGGTCAGCGCGAAGCAGTCCTTGGCATGCGTGCGCACGGGGACGGGCACGCCGCCCGCGAACGTCACGCACGGCTGATAGCTCACGTAGCCCGGATCGGGCACGAGCACCTCGTCGCCGGGGCAAATGACCGCGCGCAGGGCCAGGTCGATGCCCTCGCTCGCGCCGACGGTCACCAGAATCTCGTCCTTGGGGCTGTATGTCACGTGATAGCGCATGCGCAGATACGCCGCGATCTTCTCGCGCAGGCTCTCCATGCCCCAGTTGGAGGTGTACTGCGTCTGGCCGTCCTCGATGGACTGAATCGCCGCGTCGCGGATGGCCCACGGCGTCACGAAGTCCGGCTCGCCGACGCCAAGGGAAATCGCATGCGGCATTTTGCGCACGATGTCAAAGAATTTGCGGATGCCGCTGGGCGGCACGTCCGCGATGCGCTTGTTGATGACGCGATCGTACTGCATCAGGGCATCACCGCCTGCCGCCTGTCGCTCGCGCCGCCCTCGAAGACGACGCCGCCGTACTTGTACGTCTTGAGCATGAAGTGCGTGCTCGTGCCGGTCACGCCCTCGATGACGGACAGGCGGCTGTGCACGAACTGCGCCAGCTCGCGCAGCGTCGCCGCCTCGCACTGCACCATCAGGTCATACGCGCCGCTCATCAGATAGCAGCTCTTGACCTCGTCATACTGCATGATGCGCTGGGCGATGGCATCAAAGCCCTTCTCGCGCTGGGGCTGGACGTTTACCTCGATGATCGCCTGCACGAACTCCTTGTCCGTGCGCTCCCAGTTGATGAGCGCCTGATAGCCCACCAGCACACCGCTGCGCTGCAGGCTCTCGATGGCGCTGTTCACCTGCGCCTCGTCGCTGCCGGTCATCACGGCGATCTCGCGCGGGGTCACGCGTGCATCCTCGCACAGGATCTCCAGAATATGCATATCAAGTGTAGAAAACATGTATCCCACTCCTTTTTTCGGACTGCCGTTCATTATAGCACATTAAATCGGGCCTTGTAAAGCGCTCACGCCCACGGCATCGGCTCCAGCCCCGCGTTCGTCTGCGGCTCCTCGGCGCGCCTTTCGCGGGCAAATTCCTCGATGTGCTCGCACATCTGGCGCACGGCGGGGGCCATCATCGCGGGGTTCTGCACGGCGATGCCGAATTCGCGGTATTCCAGCGGCTCAATGGGGTATGCGTCGACGTTGCCGTGCACGCGCCCGAGGATCAGGCTGGGCAGGATGCAGATGCCGAACCCGCTTTCCACCATCGCGATGGTCGACAGGTCGTCCTGCACGCGGCAGCTCGCGCGCACGGCGATGCGGTATTTCGCCAAAAACGCCTGCGTGTCGGCGTCCGTCGCATCGTCCTGCACGACGAAGGTCTCCTGGCGCATCTCCTCGGGCGTGATGTATCCCGCCGCCCTCGTCCTGTGTCCGCGCGGCACGACGCACATCAGCCTGTCGCGATACAGCGGATGCACGACCAGATCGCGCGTGCAGTTGACCGACAGAAAGCCGATGTCCACCACGCCGGTCTTGATCCAGTTGATGACGTCGTCGTATGTCCCCTGGTTGATCCCGATCTCCACGCCGGGGTATTTTTTCTTGTACGTCGTCACGATCTGCGGCAGCCACGTCATGCACACGCTGTTGAATGCGCCGATCTTGACCTTGCCGCGCTGTACACCCTTGAGCTCGTCGACGGTCTGATTGAGCGCCTCGTCGGCGGAGAGCACCTGCCTGATGAACGGGTAGAGCGCCTCGCCGCTGCGCGTGAGGGACACGCCGCCCTTGCCGCGCACGAACAGCGAAAAGCCGCACGCCTCCTCCATCGAGCTGATGGCGTGGCTGATGGCGCTGGGCGTCAGGTGAAGCGCCTGCGCCGCGCGGGCGAAGCTGCCCTGCTGCGTCACGGTGTGAAAGATGCGGTATTCCAGCAGCGTCATGCTTGTCCTCCAGAAATGCCCCGCGCATATGTGAATCGTATTCACCCGCGCCGTGAAAGGCATGAATGTTTGTTCCTACAATGTACACCACGGCGCGCCTTTCGTCAAGCGTTCGCCAAAAAATAACGGCGAAAAACCGCCTATATCGACAAATCATGCGCGCAGCCCGCGCTTTCCCGTGCCGGGGCTTGATTTTTGCGCGCGTCTTTGCTATAATGCACGCGACAACCGAATGGACTGTTCGAAACCATCCAGTCCTTAAACAAAACTATGGGCCGGGAATACGTCATGGGCGTATCCCCATTGCGGCCTTGCGCCGTTTTTTGTTGCATTTCTTTTCCTTTTTAAGAAATGACGGCTTCCGGCGCTCGCCGCTCCTCCCGTTTTGCTGGTTGAGCAAAATGAAAAGGAGAAATTCCACATGAACACCGCAAACACGCAGCAAAAACCCGTCTTCACCGCCCGCGCCATCGCCGTGGGCGCCGTGATCGCCGCCATCTACACCGCGCTGACCCTCGTGCTCGCGCCGATCTCCTATGGGCAGATTCAGGTGCGCGTCTCCGAGGCGCTCACGCTCCTGCCGATCATGATGCCGCAGGCCATCCCTGCGCTGACCATCGGCTGCCTGCTGGCCAACATCCTCGGCGGCTGCACGATTTTTGATATCGTCTTCGGCACGCTGGCGACCCTGCTCGCCGGCATCTGCACGTATCTGCTGCGCAAGCGCTTCTGGCTTGCCGCCGCCATGCCCGTGATCTTCAACGGCGTCATCGTCGGCGCGGTCGTGCATTTCTGCTATTCCCCGGCGATTCCGCTTGTGCTGTGCATGCTCTCCGTCGCCGTGGGCGAGGCGATTGCGTGCTTCATCGTCGGGCCGCTGATGATGAAGGCGCTCTCCCGCGTCCCGCGCGAGCTGCTGGGCTGATTCGTCCCCTTTCGCCCCGTGCGCCATGCGCCGGGGTTTTTTCTTTTTTATATGACAGCCGCCCGCGCCAAAATCTTTCCCCGCCCGCTTGACAACATCTGCTCGCGGCGGTATGCTGTTACTGCAAAGAATCGGGCCGCGACGGCCCACGCTATGAATACGGAGGAAATCATCATGCGCATCGCTCTGATCAACGAAAACAGCCAGGCCGCCAAGAACGCCCAGATCGAGGCCGCCCTCAAGAAGGTCGTCACGCCGATGGGCCACGAGGTCGACAACTACGGCATGTACGGCACCGCCGGCGAGCCGTCCCTGACCTATGTGCAGAACGGCATCCTCGCCGCCATCCTGCTCAACTCCGGCGCGGCGGACTATGTCGTCACCGGCTGCGGCACGGGCGAGGGCGCGATGCTCGCGCTCAACAGCTTCCCGGGCGTCATCTGCGGCCACGTCGTCGATCCGTCCGACGGCTACATGTTCGCCCAGATCAACGACGGCAACGCCGTGTCCATGCCGTTCGCCAAGGGCTACGGCTGGGGCGCAGAGCTCAACCTCGAGTACACGTTTGAGAAGCTCTTCGGCTTCGGCTCCGGCAACGGCTATCCCGCCGACCGCGTCGTTCCCGAGCAGCGCAACAAGAAGATTCTCGACGCCGTGCGCGCCCACACGCTCAAGGGCCTGATCACCTGCCTCAAGGGCATCGACCAGGAGCTCGTGCGCGGCGCGGTCGCGGGCGAGAAGTTCGCCGAGCTGTTCTTCGCGCATGCCAAGGATGAGGCCATCATCGCCTACGTCCGCGAGCTGCTGGCGTAAGACAATCCGGCCCTCCGTTTCTTTCGGCGGAGGGCCTTTTTATCCCGATCAGGTTTGACAAGGAGGTCATCCCATGCATATCGATATGGATTTCCTGTCCTATCCCCTGCCGCCCGACGTGCAGCGCCTGTTTGACGCGGGCGACTTTGCGCGCATGGAGCGCGTCATCCGCATGCGCCTTGCCGACCCGCGCACGCCCGAGACGCTCAAGCGCCGCCTTTCCTATCAGCTCGAGATCGCGGGCGACATCCCGGCGGCGTATCCCCACGATCAGGCCGCGCTGCTCGCCGAGCTGCAAAAGACCGTCCGCGATTTCACCGAGGACGAGCTGGAGACCCTGCGCGACGACGGCACGCTCGATTGGCGCTACATAAACGGCAAGGTCTTCTTCAAGGACAACGCCGTGTCCGGCCTGCTCAAGACGCGCCCGGCCTATGCCGCCCGCGCGATCAACCCCGCGCCCAAGTCAACCGCGCTTTCCGACGTCATCAATAAGATGAAGAAAAAAGGCGGCGCGCACGTGCGCTTCACCATGCACGAGGAGATGACGGTGAGCAGCGACCGCCTGACGCCCGGCGAGACGCTGCGCATCCATCTGCCGCTGCCCATCGTCGATGCGCAGGTGAAGCGCGCGCAGCTCCTTTCCACGTCCCACGCGCCCAAGCTGATCAATCCCGAAAATCACCCCGCCCGCACGGCCTACTTCGAGCTGCCCTACGAGCCGGGCATGACCGTCTCCGCCGACGTGCTCTGGGAGATCGAGACAGCATATGTGCAGCCCGACCCCGACGCCGTGACGCCTCAGCATCCCGATTTCGATCTCGGCGAGTTCGCGCCGCACGTGGTCTTCACGCCGTATCTGCGCGCGCTGGCAAAGGAAATCGTCGGCAATGAGACGAATCCGCTCAAGAAGGCCCGCCGCATCTACGATTTCATCACCACGCAGGCGGTTTACCGCTTCATGCCGTCCTATCGCTCCGTGCCGAACATCCCGGAATACTTCTTAACCGGTCTGCGCGGCGACTGCGGCGTGCAGGCCATCACGTTCGTCACGCTCTGCCGTCTGTGCGGCATTCCGGCCCAGTGGCAGGCAGGCCGCTACACCACGCCCGAATCCACCGGCAACCACGACTGGGCGCGCTTCTATGTCGAGCCCTACGGCTGGCTGTTCGCCGACTGCTCGTTCGGCGGCTCGGCGTATCGCGCGGGCGAGCCGGAGCGCTGGAATTTCTACTTCGGCAACCTCGAGCCGTGGCGTCTGCCCCAGTGCCGCGCGTTCCAGGAGCAGTTCACCCCGCCGATGGCCTTCCTGCGCCGCGACCCGACCGACAACCAGAACGGCGAGGCCGAGACGCTCAATCGCGCGCTCGGACGCGATGAATTCGATACCGACAGCCGGATACTCTCTTATGAGGAACTCGACTGACGCACATCTGCGCATATCAAAAATCCTCCGCATGATTCCCGTCATACGGAGGATTTTTCTTTGTATGGCTCACTTTTCGCCGTCTTTCCAATTCTCCTCAAGCCACCTCGCCACACCGTCCTCGTCGTTGGACGCGATGACGCCCGCCGCCAGCCGCTTGAGGTTCTCGTGCGCGTTGGCCACGGCGTAACCTTCGTCCGCGAGCTCGAACAGGTCGATGTCGTTGAGCGCGTCGCCGAACGCGACAAGCCTGCCGCAATTGAGCATATCCATGAGCTTGCGCGCCGCGCTTGATTTGGACGCGCCCCTGGGCATGATCTCCAGCCATTGCGCCCTGGTGTAGATATCCACGTGATAGACGCAGTGATATCTGTCCTTGTATGTATCGTGCAGCGGCGCGAGCTTGTCCGGCTCGCCGATGCAGACGATGTAGAATATGCTGCCGCGCCGCAGCTCGTCGGGCGAATCGACCTCGTTCCAACGGATATCACCCCTGCGCGTCTCGAGGAACGCGCGCATGCCCGGCGTGCACAGCCGCGGCACGAACGAGAACTTCTCGATGCCGTCAATAAACGCGTAGACGATGGGATACACCCCGCGTGAAAACAGATCGCAAAGCACTTCCTGCGCGCCGTCCATGCGGTTTTCAATCAGGATCTCTCCGGTCGCGCTGTCCATCACGAACGCGCCGTTGTATACGATCAGCGGCAGCCTCACGCCGATGCCGCGCGTGACTTTCCTCGTCGTGACCAGCGAGCGCGCCGTCGCAAACGAGAACAGCATGCCGCGCTCCACCAGCGCATTGATGACGCCGCACGTGTAGGAGGACACCGTCTCGTCGCTTCTAAGCAGCGTGCCGTCGAGGTCGGAAACATACAATGTCCGCATGCGATTTTCCGTCACGGCACGAGGCCGAAGTCCTTCTGCCTGTAATTCCAAATCGCGCGGCCGATGCCGTATTTGTCAAACGCCTTGCCGATGTCGGCGATCCAGCGCTGCCTGTCGTCCTCGGCGGCGCGGTCGATGACGCCGTATTCGCCGCAGTACAGCCGCACGCCGTCGCGCTCGGCCTTCTCAACCGCGGGCGCGAAGATGTCCTCAAAGAACCCCGCGCCGATCTCGGCGATGCCCTCCTTGTAGACCGCACCGGCCAGCTCGGGATTGAGCATGCTGCCCGCATCGCGGTATTCCGCAAGCGTCTTGGGGTAGCCGATCCTGAAATCGAGCGGCATCTTGTCCACCCAATACGCGCCCTGATGCGTGAAGACCATCGGCTCGTAGCAGTGGAAGTTGTAGACGATGTGCTCATCCACCGGCACGTCAAGCAGCGGCACGGTCAGCACATTGTTGTACAGCACGCCGCCGATGATGAGCCACGCGTCCGGCACGATGCCGCGCATCATGCGGATGTAACGGCCCAGCAGCTCGTTCCACGCATCGACGACCTCGCCGCTGACGACCTCGTTGAGCGGCTCGAACGCGACCTGATTTTGATAATCCTTGAACCGCGTCGCGATCTCGCGCCACAGCGAAAGAAATCGCTCCTGCAGCGCCGCGTCATAGAAGAATTTCTTCCTGTCCATGTCCTTCTTGAGCGGGTCAAACGAGTAGCCGTAGCACTCGTGCAGGTCGATGAGCATGTTCAGCCCGTGCGTCTCGCACCACGCGCGGCACTTGCCAAGGTACTCAAACCCGTCCGCCTTGAGATTGCCGTCCTCATCCTCGAGCACGACGTAATCCACAGGCACGCGCACGTGGTCAAAGCCCATCGCCTTGATGTTCGCAATGTCCGCCTCGGTGATGAACGTGTCAAAGTGCGCGCGGTCATACTTGTCAAACTGCGAAATCCAGCCGCCGAGATTGATGCCGTTTCGGAATCCTTCAAATGCCTTCATAAAAGCCTCCCGTATGTGTTAGTTTGCTTCCTTCATTATATCATCATATATGCCGCGCGTATAGCCATTATCTGCACGAAAATACGAAAAGTCCGAGCGTTTTTGCCCGGACTTTTTTTGTCGTGCTCAGATCAGCGAAAACGCCGTGACGATGCCCGAAAAGACGTTCGACGCCGCGTGAATCGCCCAGCTTGGCAGGATCGACCCGCCCGCCTGCTTCTCGTTGATGTACCCCATGCACGCCGCCACCGCGCCCGTGAACGCGATGATCGCAAGCGCCTTCACCGGCCCGGCGACGGCGAAGAACATCGCGCCGTGCACGAGGCCGAAGAGCGCCGCCTGCACAGCATTCGCCGCCGTGAAGCCCAAGCGCACCGCGAGCCGCTTGAGCAGGAAGCCGCGGAAGACCAGCTCCTCCGGCAGCGCCGTGTGAAATATCGCATAGACGAGCACAGCGGGCATCGCCGCGATCCCCTGCCCCGCGAACGCCGACGCCGCCGTCTCAAGCCCGCGCACGATCCATAGCGCCAGCGCGCCGGAGAGCACGAACGCCAGCGCAGCAGCAGCCGTGCAGCCCCACATGCGCCCGCCGCCCACGGGTTTCGTCAGGCCGATCCACGGCAAAAAGCCCTGCTTCCCGCGCGATGTGACCGCCCACCAGATCAGCGGAATCAGCGCAAACGCGGCAATCTGCACCGCGCTGCCGATGATTTCATTGATCAGAATTGTCATGCTCGTTTTCTCCTTACGCCATCCGCTCGCAGTGCCAGATTTCCGCGCCGTGCGGCTCGATCTTCGCCGAAATGCGCGCCCCCGCCAGGCCCTCGCCCGTCCAAAGCTCGTCGCACGCGGCCTCGTCCCAGCCGATTTCCGCGAAGTCAAAGCCGACCTCGCGCGCCTCGTCGCCGAGGTTGAACAGCGCCACGTTGACGCTGCCGTCCTCGTTCTCGCTGACCCAGACGGCGTGCCCGTCGTCGCGGGCAATCTGGCGCGGGTTCGCGCCGTTTTGGTTGACGGCCAGCACCTTCTCATTCGTCAGCAGCGCCAGCGTCGCATCGTCGAGGCTCATCAGCTCCGCGCCGAGCATCAGCGGCGAGCGGAAGATCGCCCAGAGCGTCATCATCGTCTTCTGCTCCGCGGGCGTGAAGTTCGTCGTGCGCCCGTGTCCGAACGCCACACCGATGCGCCCGAGCGGCAGCATGTCGCAGTCCGGCCAGCAGCCCGGGCGAACGTGCGTCTGCCACAGCTCGCAATAGCCAAACATCTTCTTGAGCTGCGGCCAGCTGTCCCAGAAGTCGTTGGTCATGCGCCAGAGGTTCGCGTTCTGGCTGAGGTGCCACGCCTTCCCGATCTGCGCGGGGCCGGGCGACAGGCTGAGCACGATGGCGCGCCCGCATTTGTCGATGGCCCGGCGGATCATCTCGATCTCGTGCGCCGCGTCATAGCCGCCGCTCTCCGCAGGCCCGGTGTGCGCGATGTCGTCCACCTTCACGTAGTCAACGCCCCACCCGGCGTACAGCTCGAACAGGCTGTCGTAATACGCCTGCGACGCCGCGAGGCCCTTGCGCACGCCGAACATGTCGCTGTTCCACAGGCAGATCGAATTCGGGTCGGCGATCTGGTCGGCGGTCGCGTCCGTGCCCTTGACCTTCGTGCGCGCGAACACCGCCTGCTTGGGGATGCCGCGCATGATGTGGATGCCGAACTTGAGGCCGAGGCCGTGAATCTGCTCGGCGATGGGCGCAAAGCCCCTGCCGCCGGCGCTCGACGGGAAGCGGTTCTCCGCCGGGAGCAGTCTGCCGTATTCGTCCATATTCAGCCTGGCGAACGGGATGTATTCCATGCCCGGCTTCGTGCCCGCCGTGGGTTCATACCACTGAATGTCGCACACGCAGTATTCCCAGCCGAACGGGAGCAGGTGCTCGGCCTGCCAACGCGCGTTCTCCAACAGCTGCGCCTCGTTCACCGTGGACATGTAGCAGTCCCAGCTGTTCCAGCCCATCGGCGGCTTGGGCGCAAAGGCGTCCTTGCGAATCTTCATAGCGTTCCTCCGAATGTTTTTTCCTTATTTTGCAGCCGGGCGCTCCTTGGCCTTGTCGGCCTCGGCGGCGTTCCTGCGCGCAGCTTCCCTGTCCTGCGCCATCTCCTCGACGGTCTTGGTGTGCAGACGCGCCGCGCCCTGCGTCTTGATCGGCGGGATGAGCGTGCCGTTTGCCTCGGCCTCGGCCCAGCGCACCTTGGCCTTGGCGATCTCGCCTTTGTACTGCGGCAGCCACTGCTCCTGCGCGATGAGCATTTCGTCGGTCATCTGCCAGATCTCCTCGGTGTTGCAGACCGCGCCGACGAGCGGGTCCATCATCATCGCCTGACGCAGCAGCGAAATGTCGCCGTGCGCGCCGGCCTCCATCGCCAGGCGCTGCACCGTGATGTTGCTCTGGCAGCACGCCGCGCAGCCCAGCGGCAGGTCGCCCAGCACCGGAATGTTGATGCCGAACGTATCGACAAAGCCCGGCACCTCGACCAC
>CALVTQ010000065.1 GCA_944362695.1 uncultured Clostridia bacterium | reverse complement strand
CGCAGTTCCATCGCCATCATGCAGCGCGGCTCCGTCATCGGGAAGCCGCTCGTGGGATACACGCCGAATTCCGCCGACGTGCGAAAGCCCAGCCTGTTGTAAAAATGATAGTCGCCCTCGACGGTGATGCCCTCAAAGCCCGCCTGCCTCACGCGTTCGATGCCCTGCATGAGCATGGCCGTACCGATGCCCTGCCTGAAGTGATCCGCGTGCACGGCGACCGGCGCAAGCATCGCAATTTTCCTCGCGTCGCCCGCGTCCTTCGTGCCATCCGGCTTCGCTGAAATCGCAAAGCGCGAAAACATGAAGTGCCCGACGGTCTGCCCGCCTTTCTCCGCGACGAACGACAGCTCCGGGATGTAATTTTCCGACATGCGGATTTCCTCGATCAGCGCGGCAACGTCCGCGCCGTCGCCGCCCGCGCCTTCGGAAAACGAGCGCAGCACGAGCCTGATGATGTCCGCAAAATCCTTCGCCGTCTCCGGCCGGATGGTGATATCGCCTCTCACGGTTTCCTCCTTATTCTTTGTACAGCCCGCGCAGCAGTCTGATCTCCTGTGCGTAGCCGTCCAGCTCGTTCGGCGTCTCGAGGTAAAACGGCAGCTCGCGCAGCACGGGATGATTGATCACGCGCGTGATGGCGTCCATGCCGATCATGCCCTGCCCGATCTTCTCGTGCCTGTCCTTGCGCGCGCCCATGGCGTTCTTGCTGTCGTTCAGATGGATTGCGCGCAGCCGGTTCAGGCCGATGATCTTGTCAAACTGCGTCAGCACACCGTCCAAATCTTCTATGATATTGTAGCCGCCGTCGTGCACGTGGCATGTGTCCAGGCACACGCCCAGCCGCTCGCCCGCCTTCGCCGTGTCGATGATGGCGCGCAGCTCCTCAAAATTCCTGCCGACCTCGCTGCCCTTGCCCGCCATCGTCTCAAGCAGCACCGTCGTGGGCATGTCCGGCGTGTAGACCTCGTCGAGCATCGCGCAAATCAGCTCGATGCCCTTCTCCGCGCCCTGCTTCACGTGGCTGCCCGGATGGAAGTTGAGCATTGCGTTCGGGATGTGCGCAAGCCGCTCAAGGTCCTCGCGCATCGTGCGGCGCGCAAAGTCGCGGATGCTCTCGTCGGCAGCGCAGGCGTTGAGCGTGTACGGCGCGTGCGCGAGAATGGGCGCGAAATCGTGCGCCTTCATCAGCGCGTTCAGCGCCTCGGCATCCGCCAAGTCAAACGCCTTGACCGAGCCGCCGCGCGGGTTGCGCGTGAAGAACTGAAACGTATCCGCGCCGATGGTCAGCGCGGTTTCGCCCATCGCCAGATAGCCCTTGGCGCTCGACAAATGACAACCGATGTGCAGCATAATTTCTATATCCTCCCTCTGGGTGATCTGTTTTGCAAAACTGTATAAACAGCCATTTGATTTATTATACCCGACGCTCGCCCGCCGCGCAACCTCTCCCGCCTGACCGCCGCGCTTGACTCCCCCCTTGTTTATGATATAATAGAAGCAGAAACAGGCCGTTTTTGCCGTGCAAAAGCCTTTTGACACGCCCAACATGACCCGTGTCAAGGCCTTTTGCTCGACCCAAATCTCATTTTGGCTTACACTGATCGGGAAAGGAGGCGGCAAGATGGAGCTCGGCAAACGGATCAAGGCCCACCGCGCGCAGGCCGGTCTCACGCAGGACGAGCTTGCACAGCGCGTCTTCGTCTCGCGGCAGACCGTGTCCAACTGGGAGAACGACAAGAGCTATCCCGACATCAAGAGCCTGCTGCTGATGAGCGAAATCTTCGGCACCTCCCTCGATTCTTTCATCAAAGGAGATTTGGAGAAGATGAAACAGCCCGTCGACCCGCAGGAATACGCCCGATTTGAGAAGGAAAGCGCCATTTTCGCCGTGCTGCTGATCCTGATAATCGTCGCGCCCCTGCCGCTCATCATGCTTCTGGATGTTTGGGGCATCGCGATCTGCGCCTGCCTGTTCATCATCGGTATGGCCTTCGCCCTGCGCATCGAAAAATACAAAAAGAAATTCGACATCCAGACGTACAAGGAGATCGTCGCCTTCACAGAGGGCAAGTCCCTTTCCGAGATCGAGAAGGCCCGCGAGGAGGGCAAGCGCCCGTATCAGAAGGTGCTGGCGGGCGTGCTGTCCGGCCTGCTCGTCATCGCGGTTGCGTTGGTCATCACCGCCGTCGCCAAGCTGCTTGGCTGGCACATATAAGGAGGAATCGCCGTGTCCGAGACCTACACATTCTGGAAACGCCCGTTGCATAAGGCCGTCGCTTTCATCGCGCCCATCCTCGATATCCTGATGGTCGCCCATCTCGTTTCGGAATACCGCACCGTCATGCGCGCAGACATCCTCTCGCCCGATGCCCTCGCCGAATACAGCCTGCGCATGACCTCGCAGATCGCGGTCTGGTCGCTGCTCGCCGTGCTGCTGGGCGGCCTGTTCATCGTCGGCTGCCTCGCCAAGTCGGAGCGCTTCGCCCGGCTCGCGCAGGGCGCGCTCATGCTGCTGTTCGCGGCGGGCGTGCTCGTCGCGGGCGCGATGCTCGGCATGTTCACGCTCGGTCTGCCGGGCGCGCTGCTGATGATCTGCGTGGTCGCCGGTCTCGCATCCGGCATCGTATCCATCCGCCGGGGTATGCGTCTGACCGCGTGAATTTGTCTCTATCTTAATAACAAAAAGACCATCTCCGGTTCACATGCCGGAAGCGGTCTTTTCTTTGTGTGTATTGCATTTTACGCCCGCACCTTGCGGCTCCTGAATTTCTGCCAAAGCGCCGTGAGCCTCTTTGCCACGGGCCGTTCAAAGCCGTACGTCAGCAGTGCCGCCAATCCCAATCCCAAGCCGAAGCACGCTAGCGTGAACAGCCTCTGCCACGCCAGATCGCCGTCGTAATTGGGATGCTCGAGCTCGCTGGGGATGACGCGATATTTGAGCAACCACACGGCCAGCGTCTGATGCCACATATAAAACTGGAACGACACCGCCGACACGAACCGCGTCACCGGGTTAGACAGAATCCGCCGCACGATGAGCCCCGCGTTCGCACTGAACACGAGGAAGAGCGCCGTGAGCGCGCTGATCGCGAGGCGGTTGTTCATCTGCCCCATGCGGATCATCGCCGTGCCGCTCATACTCGCCTGCCTGCGCACCACATCCCAGATCAGCGGAATCAATGCGACCGTCAGCGCCGAGCACAGCACGCGCGTGACCGGATTTGGCCTGCGCCGCGACAGATAGACCGCCGCCTCCGCCGCGAGCATGCCCAGCGCAAACGTGTCAAGGAACGCCGGAAGCTGGTTGAAGTACATCGTCACATCGTCCATGCTCGCCCCGACCGCGCCGCGATACCCCAGCGCCGCGATGAACATGAACGCAAACGTCGGCACTGGCATCCTGAGAAACGCGCGCGCCAGCAGCGGGAAAATCACGTAGAACTGCATCTCGATGACGACCGTCCACAGCGCGCCGCCGAGGTTCGATGCGTAATACGAATCGTAGAAAAACGTGTGCGTGTATGTCAGGTGCGTCGCGATGTCAAGGTTCCTGTGCGCCGGCGTGTAATATGCGCCCGTGGTCAGCGCCACGATCATCATCACCAGCACGCACAGCAGATACGACGGGTGGATGCGGATCAGCCGCTTGGCGTAAAAGTCCGCCGTGTTCGGATACGGTTTGGGGTCCCAGCGCATGCGCGCCCACGGCAGATACAGGCAAAAGCCGCTGATGAGGATCATCACGTCCACCCACATGTAGCCCGAGCGCACCAGCGGATCAAAGCTGAAATGCCAATCGCCGATGGTCAGCCCCGGATACAGCCACGACTGCTGCCAGATGTGATACCATGCGACGATCAGAATCGCAATGGCGCGCAGGCCGTCGCATGTGTCCACACGGCGCGTGTCCGGCGGCGTATACGCATCGTCCAGCCATCGCTCAAGCACCTTCATCCGCGCCCCTCCATCACTGTATCACCATGTCGAGCTCTTCCGGCTCTTCCTGCGCGCTCTCGTTCTCCAGCTGCACGACCAGTTTGTGCGGCAGGCAGACGATCGTCTTGGCCGTCGTGTTCGTCCTGCCCATGTTCATGCACAGCCCGTCGCGGCAGTTCGCCTGCGTCATCCGGGCATAGCCGCCGCTGACGGTCAGCACGTTGAGCGAGCCGTCCTCCTGCTCAAATGTGTAAACCTCATCGCGCTCAAGCGGCGCACGCAGCGCCTCTTTCCCGTCGATGGTCACCACCACGACGCTCGCATCCCCGCGCGATACGATCTGCGGCACGAGCCACAGCGCAGCGGCGGCGACCAGCACCAGCGCGACGATTATGATATCCCTTTTTTTCATCAATACGCCTCTTTATTGCTCATCCTGCGGCTGTGCTTCGCCGGGCGTGCTCTCCGGCTCCATCGGCGTCGGCTCGCCCAGATACGTGAGCCGCACGGTCGCCTTGCCCTCGAGGCTGCGCAGCGTCGCCTTGCCGTTTCTCAGGCTCACCAGCTCATAGCCGCCGCTCGTCGGGTTCGGCGCGTCGCCCACGTTGATGGCATACGCGCGCCCGCTGAAATACGCGTTCTCGCCCGCGATGGTGCATGTGCCGTCCTCGCGGAAGACGTATTCCACGCCGCGTCCGTCCTTCCAGCGGCCGATGATCTGATAGACGTAGGCGTCCAGCAGCTTGTCCGCCGTCTTGTTCTCCGGTATGCGTTTGAGGAACGGCAGCGCCTCCATCGGCCTGCGCTGGTCGATGAGCTCCTGCGCGCGCGACAGGCACGCTTCTTCATACAGCTCGGGGATGTCGCCGTAGCGCTCGGGCAGCTCCTCGTCCTTGAGCGCCTCAAGCCTCGCGATCACGCCCTCGTAGTTGCCGACCTCCATGTTCATCGCGGTGTCGGTGTATGCATCGCCGAGCCACGCATCCTCGCTGGCCGTCATGCGCGTCTTGGCGTCCTGATAGCTGCCCAGCGCGCCGAACAGCGCCGCCGCGCCCTTGTAATCCGCCGCGTCATAGGCAGCCGCCGCGAGCTGATAGCCCGCCTGCATCGCCAGATCCTCGGCATCCAGATACGCGCCGCACGCCTCGAAATACGCCTTCGCCTGCGCGTAATCCGCCGCATCAAAGGCCGCCTTGCCCAGCGCATAGCGGCACCGTCTGGCCTGCTCGCCGCTGTCCTCGTAATCGTCCAGCGCCTCATAAGCCGCCAGCGCGTCCGCGTAATTGCCCTCTGTGTATCGCTGACCCGCGAGCTTGTAGCGGCAGGCCTTCGCGCGTTCGGGCGCGTCCTTGTAATCGCCCATCGCCTCAAACAGCGCAACGGCGTTTTCCAGCGAAATGGCCGCCGCATTGTCCGCCAGCGTGTATTCGATCTCGAGCGCGCGGTCCGCCGCATCCTCGTATTCGCCGAGCCTGCCGAATTCCGCCGCCGCCAGCTCGAGCTTGCCTTCCGTCTCCAGCTGCTCCGCGTAGCCGTAATGCGCGCGGTTCAGGGCCGCGTCGTTTTCCTCGCTTTCATCAAGCTGGGACAGCCAGCGGATGGCCTCCTGCCAGCTTTCGCCCTCGAGCGCCTGCGTGCCGAGCGTCAGCGCCGCGTCGGCGAAGCGCTCCCTGGCGTCCTCGTGATCCCCGGCGAGCTTGAGCTGCTCCGCCGCGCCCGCCAGATTGCCCTCGCCCATCAGCTTCATGCCGGTCTGATAGCGGCACTTCTTGGCGCGCGTGTCGGCGTCCTCATAGATGCCCAGACTCTCAAACAGCTCTGCGGCCTGCTCAAGCTCCCCGGCTTCTTCTTTTTCAAGGCCCTGCGCATAGCGGCACTGGCGGATCAGCGCGATCACGCCCGAGCGGCCCGACACGAGCATCAGCTGCTTCTGAGCCAGCGCGTACTCGTCCGCATCCATCAGCGCCTTGCCGTAGAGGTAGATGCACTCCTCCTTCTGCGCCGCCGCGTCCTCGTAATCGCCCAGCGCGCCGAAGCGCTCGATGGCCGTCTCGTAATCCGCAGCCGTCATGGCGTCCGTGGCGATGGTGTAGACCAGCTCGCGGTGCAGCTGCACGGCGGCGGGCACACCCGGCAGCGTCAAAAGCAGCTCCTCGGCCTTTTCGCGCTCTCCGTTTTCAATGGCCAGCTCCGCGCGCGCCATCATCGCGTCCACGTAGAGCTCGCCCGCGTTCTGCGTCGTCATCGCCATCGCGCGGTTGGCGGCCTGCTCCATCTGCGCATCGTCGCCCGAGTCGATCATATTGCGGACGACCGTCTCGTCGATCTCGTCCATGCGCGCGCAGGCGTCCGTCATGCCCGGATAGTATTGCTCCAGCCACGCATAGCGCGCCCTCGCCGCGTCGAGATCCCCGTTTTCCAATTCATATCCGGCGATATAATGCGCGCCGTAGGGCAGGCCCCAGCGCACGAACGCCAGCGCGCACGCCAGCAGGCAAAGCAGCACGATGATCCTGCGCATGCGCTTTTTGCGGCGAAGGCGCTTTTGGTCGACAGCGTCCTGCTCGCGCACGGTCTGCTCGCTGCTTCGGCGCAGCGTGTCGCGCGTCTTCTGCTCGAGTATGCGCTCCTTGCGGCCCACGGTCGCGTCGATCGCGGTGAAGGAATACGCCTTGAGCACGTGCGCGCGCTCGCGTCCGCAGCGGCGGCAGGCGTCCTCGCTCGTGGGGTTCGCCCTGCCGCAGACGCACATCCAGACGATGTCGTCCTCGCGCGCGTAGCCCTGCGCATCCGGCCCGGCGACGGCGCGCAGCCTGTCAAGCTCGCGGCCAGGCGCCAGCGCATTGGGCGTGTATTCGCGTTCGTTGCGCTCCTCGCGCCGCCATATGACGCCGTCCGCAAACCAGACTTTCTCGATGTTCGCGTCAATGCGCACGGCCCCGTCCAAATGATCGGGAACGAACGTGCCTTCAAAGCGCGTGCGCCCCTCGCCCTTGGCCGTCGCGCGCACAAAGCGCCCGCCGATGCGCTCGCCCGTATCGCCATAGCCGACGATATTCAGCTGCAGGCTGTCCACAGGCTTTTCCGACAGGTTAAAAAACTCGATGAGGCAGACGATCCGCCCGTTGTCATTCGTGTTTTCCTCGTCCCGCCGGATCTTGACGCCCACAACCTCCACGGGACAGGTCAAATCGCTCTTCATCGTTTTCACCTCGATATGTCGTTTAGCCCGGACGCACCGGGCAAATGTCGTCAAAACATGCTCATTCGTGCGGATACAGCGTGCTGAGCGCCTCCACTTCCTCGTCCGTCAGCTCGCGCCACTCGCCGCGCTTCAGGTCCCCCAGCTTCAGCGGCCCGAACTGCACGCGCCGCAGCAGCAGCACCTTGTGCCCCACCGCGTCAAACATGCGGCGCACCTGCCGGTTGCGGCCCTCGTGAATGGTGACCAGAATGTCCGAGTACAGCGCCTCGTCGCGCACGACGCGCACCTGTGCGGGGTACGTCCTGCGCTCGTCGCCCTCCATGAATACGCCGCGCCGCAGCCTGTCCAGCGCCTCGTTTCGCGGGTTGCCCGTCACGCGCGCCAGATACACCTTGTCCACCTCGCAGCTCGGGTGCGTCAGGTGCTGGGCGAGCTCGCCGTCGTTGGTCAGCAGCAGCAATCCCTCGCTGTCGTAGTCAAGCCGCCCCACGGGATACAGGCGCACCGGGAAGTTGCGGAAGCGGTCCATCACCGTCTCGCGCCCCTTTTCGTCGCTGACGGTCGTCACCTCGCCCGCCGGCTTGTGGTAGATCACGTAGCGCTTCTCCTGCTCAGGTTTGATGCGCTTGCCGTCGACCTCCACAACGTCGCCGTCCTCCACCTGCGTGCCCATCTGGGTGATCGTGTTGCCGTTGACGCGCACGCGCCCTTCGGCGATCATCTCCTCGCACTTTCTTCTGGCCGCGACGCCGCACATCGCCATGTATTTCTGAAGCCTCATGTTCTTCTCCTTTATGTATCATGTATCCCGCGCGGGCAGCAGCATCCACCCCGCCATCACGCGGCGCACGTTGTCTGTGATCTGTTTGGCGTCCACGCGCCCGCCCGCGACGACCTCTGTCTCGCCGAGCACCTGCCCGCCCGCGACGAGCTTCGCCGTGCCGATATGCATGCCGGGATAGACCGGCGCGCGCACGCTGTCCGGCACGTCGAGCACGACCTGCGCCGTCTCGCCCTCGCACAGCGGCAGCGCCAATTCCTCCATGACGCACAGGCTCACGCTGTCCTTACGCCCGTCGGTCACGGCGAGCTGTCCCGCCGGTTCGGCCGGGCCGATCATGTGCGCCATCGTGTATGTGTCAAAGCAGCCGTCCATCAGCCGCGCCGCCTCGTCAAACCAGTCGCCGCAGCCGAGCACCACGCCCACCAGCTCGAGGTCGTCCCGAATCGCGCCGAACGCGAGGCAGCGCCCCGCCTTGCTGGTGTAGCCCGTCTTCACGCCCGTCGCGCCCGGATAATCGGACAGCAGGCGGTTCTTGTTCTTTAATTGACGCCCGTATGTGCGCCCCGCCCATGGGATGCTCGCGCGCTGCGTGGACACGAGCCGCCGGAAATCGTCGTTTTGCATCGCCGTGCGGGTGATGAGCGCGAGGTCGTATGCCGTGGTGTAATGGTTGTCGTCCGGCAGGCCGTGCGGGTTGGCGAAGTGCGTGTTCACCGCGCCGAGCTCCTGCGCCCGCGCGTTCATCATGGCGACGAAGTCCTCGACCGTGCCGCCGATGTGCTCGGCAATGGCCATCGCAGCGTCGTTTCCGCTCACGAGCATCAGCCCCAGCAGCATCTCCTCGAGCGTGAGCTGCTCGCCCTGCGCCAGATAGATCGACGTGCCGGGCGTGCCGAACGCGGTCTCCGTGCAGGTCACCATATCGCCGGGCCTGCCGCGCTCGATCGCCAGCAGCGCCGTCATCACCTTGGTCGTGGAGGCCATCGGCAGCCGCGCGTGCATGTCGTGCTCGAACAGCACGCGCCCCGTCGTGAGCTCCATCACACAGGCCGCCCTGGCGCTCGTGTCGCCCTGCGCCAATGCTCCACATTGATTATACATAAAAAACACGACAAAGAAAAGCCCCGCCGCCCATCTTTTCATCATTCCTGCCTCCATGCGCCGCTTTTTTCCTTTATTTATGCGCACATCGCCGCGAATATTTCCGCACACCCCGACGCCCGCGGGCATATCGTGGTGCCAGAGGCCGGAAGCCCGGCTTTCCTCCATCCGAATTTTTTGAAAGCAGGTGTGCCTATGCCCTATCACGTCGCGCAGGCCTCCCCGCGCCTGAGCCCCGTCCCCGACAGCGCGCTCTCCCCGTGGCCGTCCACGATTCAGCCGCTGCCGCCCTGCCCGTGCCCCTGTCCCGAGCCGTGTCCGCCGTGCCCCGAACCGGAGCCGTGTCCGCCGTGCCCCGAACCGGACCCCTGTCCGCCATGCCCCGAGCCGGAACCGTGCCCGTGTCCGCCCGACCCCTGTCCCGACCCGTGGCCGCTTCCGCCCGATCCCTGCCCCGACCCGTGGCCCTGCCCGCCCGGTCCCTGCCCCGAGCCCTCGCTCGAACCCGGCCTGCCCATCGCGCCGTCGATCACGCCGCAGAGCATGTTCGTCCCCGCCGCGCCCGTGGCCGACGCGCAGACCGACGCGCAGACGCGCACGCAGCTCAACGCGCTGCTTTCCAACATGCGCGCCGCGGGGTTGCTGCTGCCGTGACCATCGTTCACAAGCATGTAAAATAAAGCCGCCGCGCCGGAAGACGGCCTGTTTTCGCGCAGTATTCGTATCCATAAAAAATCCCCCTGTCACCAATGTAAGCGACAGGGGGACGTTCATCGTTTCAGCTCATGCTGCCAAAGCAGCGCGGGAATCAGTCGATGTAGTTGACGGTCACCAGGGACGCATCCACGGCCGGCTGAACCAGCTCAGCGGAGACAACCAGCTCGCCGGAAGCGATCTTGCCCAGCAGCGCGTTGTACTCATCCTGCGTGAAGGTCTTGAAGCACCAGGACGCCTCGGCGGTCGGCAGGCCCACGTAGTCGCCAGCCTGGAGGTTGAGAACCTCGATCTTGCCGCCCAGCTCTTCCCACTGGCCGTCGAAGAACTTGCCCAGCGCGGACTGCGTCGCAGCCGTCAGGCCCTTCATGGCAGAGGTCACGAACGGATTGTAGGCCCACTCGCTCTCGGCAACGCCCTTCACGCCAACCGCATGCTGGTCAACGTCAACGCCGATGACCCAGCCATTGTTGTTAAGCGCAGCCTCGACAGCGGAGGTGTAGATGCCGCCGCCGCAGGCGAAGACGATCTCGGTGCCAGCGGCATACCAGCCGTCCATCTTCGCGGTGATGTTGGCATCGCCGAAGAACTGGCCGCCGTAGGTGAAGTTGATCTCGATCGGGGTGGCCAGCTCAACAGCCGCGGCATTCGCGCCCTGCACGAAGCCAAAGCCGAAGCGCTGCACGGCCGGAACCGCCATGCCGCCCAGGAAGCCCAGCTTGGTGTAGCCGTCCTTCACAGCCGCATAGCCCGCCAGATAGCCGGCCTGCTCCTCGCCGAAGATGGCGCAGTAGAGGTTCTCCATCGGCGCAACGCCGCCCAGGTCGCCCTCGGCCACGTCAACAGCGATGAACTTGGTGTCCGGATACAGCTCCTGCGCGGAAGCCACGGTCTCGCCGAACAGATAGCCCGGGCAGACGATGACCTGCGCGCCCTCGGAGACGGCCTGATCGATGCTGTTCAGGCGCTCGTCGGTGCTGTCGGCAGCCGGCTGATAGTACTGATAGGTCTTGCCGTTGGCCTCGGCATAAGCCTTAACGCCCTCCCAGCAGGCCTGGTTGAAGGACTCGTCGTCGATCGTACCCACGTCGGTGACCAGCGCGATCTCAACCTTCGCCGCTTCTTCCTTCTTGGGCATGAGCATGACCACAGCCACGATGACCACGATCAGCACAATCGCTGCGATGGCCAGCTTGGTAAGCTGCTTCTTGTTTTTCATCGTTAGTTCCTCCTTCGTCATTTTGCGCCAAAACGGCGCTCTTGCAGACCTATTATAGCATCACTTGCGCCGCATTGCAAATAGTAGTTTAGAAACTTGTCGAAAACATGTAAAAAATGTTCGGGTCGTGCGCTGTCGTTTACCCCTCGTGGATGCCCGTGAAGCCCTCGCCCAGCGCCTCGTGCACGTCGCAGACCGTCACGAACGCATCCGGGTCGACCTCCGCGATGATCTTCTTGAGCTGCGGGGCCTCCATGCGCGATACGACGCACAGCAGCGTGCCCACAGGCATGCCCGAATACGTGCCCGTCGCCGAGATCCGCGTGCAGCCGCGGTCGATCTGCTTGTGGATGCGCCGCACGATCTCATCGCTCTGCTTGGTGATGATGAGGAACTGCATCGCCGTGTTGAAGCCCTTGATCACCATGTCCATCACCTTGGACGCCACGAACAGCGCAATCAGCGCGAACAGACCCTGCTTGAGGCCGAAGACCGCCGCCGCGAGGATGACCACCGCGCTGTCAAAGACGAGCATGATGCTGGCGATGGACAGCGACGCGAATTTCTGATGCGCGACCTTGGCCGCCATGTCCGTGCCGCCCGTCGTCGCCCCGCAGCGCACCACCACGCCCAGCCCGATGCCCATCAGCAGCCCGCCGAACACCGAGGCGAGCATCGAATCATGCGCCACGTCCGTCTGCGGCAGCACGTCGATGAACAGCGAGAGCAGCATCATCGCGACGAACGAGCGCACCGCAAAGCGCAGGCCCACCGCCTTCCAGCCGACCATGAAGAGCGGCAGGTTGATGAGAAACGAAATCATGCCCACGCCCAGCGGCATGAAATGCGCGATGACCGTCGCGATGCCCGTCACGCCGCCGGGCGCGATGTCGTGCGCAAGAAAGAACCACGCAAAGCCCGCCGCCGCCACGAGCGTGCCCAGCGCGATGCCCAGATAGTCGCGCACGAGCTGCTTTCCTTCCTTTTTGAGGTCGATCTGTCCGAGTTTCTCCATGTTCTCCTCCATATATGACACTGTATATTTTGATGTAAGCGAACGAAAGAAGCAGAGGGTTTTCCCCTGCCTCCTTGTTTATGAAATTATCGCCTATCGCATGCCCAGCGCGGCACGCAGCGCCGCCTCCACGCGCGCAAGCGGCAGGCCGTCGATATGCCCGGCGAGCTGGCGAAGCCGCCGCTTTTCCAGCGTGCGGATCTGCTCGCAGAGCACCAGCGAGTCGCATTTGAGCCCGCTGTCCTGCGCGCTGACCCACACGTGCGTGGGCAGGTCGTTCTTGCCGAGCCGCGATGTCATCGCCGCGCAGATCACCGTCGGGGAAAAGCGGTTTCCCCTGTCGTTCTGCACGATGAGCACCGGGCGAACGCCGCCCTGCTCGCTGCCGATGACGGGCTCGAGGTCGGCGATAAAGATGTCTCCGCGGTAAACCTCCATGATCTCACAACCCGTTTGTCAAATCCTGGAGCTTCACCCTGCACTGTCATTCTATGCGGATGTTCGCCGCGATGTCAAACGCCGTCACCGCGCGCGAGCCGAGCTTGGCACAAGCTGCCTCGCCCGCCTTGCCGTGGTAGAACGCGCCGGCCCTCGCCGCGTCGTAGGGCTTCATGCCCTGCGCGAGCAGCCCCGCGATCACGCCAGTCAGCACGTCGCCGCTGCCGCCGGTGGCCATCGCCTCGCATCCGGTCACGTTCAGGCTCACGTCCTCGCCCATCGCGATGACCGTCGTCGCGCCCTTGAGCAGCACGCATGCACCTGTGTCGGCTGCCAGCTGCTGCGCGAACTCCACCGGCGCGGCGAGCACGTCGTCCACGCTGACGCGGCAGAGTCTCGCCATCTCGCCCGCGTGCGGCGTGAGCACCGTGTTTGCGCCGGGCTTGCCGCCGAACTGCGCCATCAGATTGAGCGCGTCCGCGTCGATGACCTTGGACATGTCGCCGCTCACGATCTTCTCAATCGCCAGCCACGTTCCCTCGTTTCTGCCCAGCCCCGGACCGATGGCCAGCGCTTTCTTTCCTTTTAATATGCTTTCGAGCGCATCCGCCGCGCCCGCGTCCATCGCCGCGCCGTCGCTGACGACCTGCGCCATCGCGCACGGCACGCGCGTTTGAAGCGTCATGAGCACGGGGAACGTACACGCCGCCGTGACCAGCCCTGCGCCCGCTCGAAGCGCGCTCTCCGCCGCGAGGCACGCCGCGCCCGCCATGCCCTCGCTGCCCGCGATGCTCAGCACGTGGCCGAACGTCCCCTTGTGGCCGTCCGCCGCGCGCACCGGCAGCAGCGCCTTCGCGTCCGTTTCTTCCAATATATCCAGCCCCTGCGCGCCGTCCCAATCGGGCAAAATGCCGATGTCGGCGATCACGAGCCTGCCGCACAGCCCGCGCCCCGGATAGAGCATGTGGCCGTGCTTGGCCCTGTGGAATGTCACCGTCACCGCCGCGCGCACGGCGTCGCCCAGCACATGGCCCGTCGCGCCGTCCACACCGGAGGGGATGTCCACCGCCACGACCGGCAGGCCGCTCTCGTTGATGCGCTGCACGGCCTCCAGCGGTTCGTCCTCCAATTCGCGGCAAAGCCCCGTGCCAAACAGCGCGTCCACAACAGCCGCGCAGCCCTCAGGAATCGCCGGCACATCGCCGTAGAGCGTGCGCAGCGCCGCACCGCAGGCGTTGAGCAGGCAGGCGTTGACGCCCGCGTCGCCCTTCATCTGCGACGGGCTCTTCATCAGCCAGACCTCGGCCTGTCCGCCGCGCTGCATCCACAGCCGTGCAGCCGCGCAGCCGTCGCCGCCGTTGTTGCCCCCGCCGCACACGAACAGCACCCGGCTGCCCTGCGGCGCGAGCTTCGCCAATTCTTCGACCACGGCCTGCGCCGCGTGCTCCATCAGCAGCATCGACGGATAGCCCGTGCCGTCCAGAAAGGCGTGCTCCATCTCCTGCATATCCTGCGGCGCAATCGTCCTGATCATCGCGTACCCTCCGATCCCTCGATCACGGCAAACGCCATCGCCTGCCCGTTCTCATGCGTGAGCGAGATGTGCACCCGCTCGCCGCCGATTTTCCTCAATACCTCCGCCGCCGCGCCGGTCAGCGCGATGCCCGGCCTGCCGCTTTCATCGTGCGTCACGCCGATCTTGTCCGGCATCACACCGCGCGCAAAGCCCGTGCCCAGCGCCTTGGCGACGGCCTCCTTCGCCGCGTACATCGCCGCCGCACTCTGCGCCCTGCCCGCGCCTTTTTGGGCGAGGTACGCCCGCTCTTCTTCGGTGTATACGCGCTGCCCGAAGCGCTCGCGCTCCATCGCTTTTTCGATGCGCGCCACCGTGCAGATGTCCACGCCGATGCCCACAATCTTACACATAGCCCATCACGCCGCGCACGCTCACGTCGCCCGCGAGCACCTCGCGCTCACCGCCGTCCTCCATGCGCACGACCAGCGAACCCGAGGGCGTCACGCGCACCGCCGTGCCAAGAAATTCTTCGCTTATGCCGACCACGCGCACGACCTGACCCAGCGTCGCCGAGCGCTCGACGTATGCCTCCATCAGCGTATCGTGGTCCTTCGCCAGCGCGTCGACCGCCTCGTATTCCTCCAGAAACGCGCGCACGATGTCCGCCCGGCGAAGCGTCCTGCCGCACAGCACGTCCAGCGCGCCCGCCGTCGCCGCGATCTCCTCGCTGACCGCGCCGGGGTGCACGTTGATGCCGATGCCCGCCGCGACGCTGTGCACGCTCTGCTCGTCCGCGTCCATTTCCAGCAGCATGCCGCAGACCTTGCGCCCGCCGACCACGATGTCGTTGGGCCACTTGATCCGCGCATCCGCGCCGGTCGCCCTGTGGATGCCGCGCGCCACGGCCAGCGCCGTCTGCAGCGAGAGCATCGCCACCTGCGAGGGATGCGCATCGGGCCGCAGGATGAGCGTCATGTAGATGCTTTCCCCCGGCGGGCTCACCCAGCCGCGCCCGCGCCGCCCGCGCCCCGCCGTCTGCTCCTCGGCGATGACCAGCGTGCCGTGCGCCGCGCCGTCCATCGCCAGCCTGCGCGCCAGACGGTTCGTCGAATCGACCTGTTTTTCGTATACGATCGTGCGTCCGGCCCACGCGGTGCGCATGCCGTGCGCGATGACCGGGGCCATCAGGCTGTCCGGGCAGGACACGAGCCGGTAGCCCTGCCGCCCGAGCGACTCGATCTCAAACCCGTTTTGGCGCAGCTGCTCAATCTGCTTCCAGACCGCCGCGCGCGTCACGCTCAGCTCCTCGCTGAGCGCCTGCCCGGAGACCGTCTCCCCGTCCATCAGCCGTGCCAGTATGCGTTCCATAGCCGCGCCTCCAACCGTTTTCGTCTCGGTCTATTGTAGCAAAAAAGCAAGGCGCTTTCAAGTGTTTTGCACCAATACAGCAAGAGCCGCAAGGCATTGCCCCGCGGCTCCCGCATCTGCGCCATTCTGCGCGATTATCCTTAGTTCTGGCCGCTCATGGAGCGCTCGGCCTGCTCGACCAGACGCTTGACCATGTAGCCGCCGATATAGCCGGCCTGACGGCTCGGCAGGTCGCCGTTGTAGCCCTGCTTGAGGTTGATGCCCAGCTCGCTGGCGATCTCATACTTCATCTGGTTGAGCGCGCCCTTGGCCTCCGGCACGACGGTGCGGCCGGAGCGGCCGCTGCCGGACTGCTGCGTACCCTGCTGGTTCTGACCGTTCTGGCCGTTCTGGTTCTGCGCGCCGAAGCCGATATTCTGATTCTGATACATACGATTTCGTCTCCTTTCAAGGTTGGCTCACCCCATCGGGGTTTGCCGTCAATAGGTGCCGCCGGCCAGCCGGCTCTCCGCCTGCTGAATCAGGCGCTTGACCATGTAGCCGCCGACGTAACCCGCCTCGCGGGAGGTCAGGTCGCCGTTGTAGCCCTGCTTGAGCCCGACGCCGAGCTCGCGCGCGATCTCATACTTCATCTGGTTGAGCGCGCCCTTGGCCTCCGGCACGTTGATCTTGCCGCCGTTCGCGTTGCTTGCCATTTGATTTTCACCTCCAATCGGTTCAACGCTATTTTGCACAGCGCCGCCCGCGATATCCTGACATTTTTCGTCAGCATTCCGGGCGCGCATGCGATGCTTACCGATTGATATGCGCTCGATTTCGCAGCGCCGCGTTTCATTTTTCGCATTTTCGCGCACCATACCCGCTGTCCGCGCGATTTTGCGCATCAAAAAAGCGAGGATGCGCATCCCCGCTTCGTTTTGTCTTATTTTGCGTCATCCGCCGGCGTTCATGCCTTCTTTTCGCGCGCATCCTGCCAAAGCTGCATCTGCGTGCACATCAGCAGGAACGCGCCCACGCCGTGCAGATCGTTGATGCTCACCGGCCTGTCGCAGTAGTGCTTGTAGTTGCCCACGCCCGTGCCGATGCACACATGGCCCACCAGCAGATCCTCGCCGTTCCACTCAAGCGAGCGGATCACGCCGTCGTAGCCGCGCTGCGCCGCCTGTGCAAAGCTGTCCGGCATATACCTTATGCGCATCGCCTTGCAAAGCGCCGCGACGTACAGGCAGGAGCAGGAATTTTCCAGCCAGTTCCCCGGCTCGCCGCCCTTGTTGACCACCTGATACCAGCGCCCGTCCTCGCTCTGATAGCGGCACAGCGCCGCCAAAAGATCAGTCGCCATCCTGAGCACCTGTTCGCGGCCCTCGATATCCTGCGGCAGATGGTCGAGGTCATCCAGCAGCGCGACCGGCACCCAGCCCATCGCCCTGCCCCAGAATTCGCTCGAGCGGCCCGTCTCGGGATCGGCCCACTTCGCGGTCTTCGTGCCGTCCCACGCGTGCACCATCAGGCCCGTCGCCTCGTCGATCGTCTTCTCGCGCATGAGCAGCGCCTGATGCACGACGGTCGCCGAAAGCTCCGGCAAACCGAAGCGCTCGGCGTATTCCGCACTGAACGGCCCGGCCATGTACAGCCCGTCCAGCCACATCTGGTCGGTGTGGCGCACCTTGTGGTAGTAGCCGCCCTCCGCATTGCACGGGATGTCCCTGACCTGCGCATACACGCTCTCCAGGCAGCGCAGATAGCGCGCATCGTGCGTCCTGTCCAAGATCGGGAAGAGCAGGATGCCCGGCTGGATGTCGTCAAGGTCGGCGTGGTCGTAGAGCAGAATCTTCCCGTCGGCATCAAACACCGAATCAATCCAGTCCTTTACATAGTCAAAATAGCGCTCGTCGCCGCAGATTTCATATGTCTTGTACACGCCGGAGAGGAACACGCCCTGATGGTAGTGAAAATGTCCCTTGGGCGGCAGGTCGCTCGCGGCGAATTTGCGCATCATCGTCTCGCACGCGGCGCGCGTAGTCAATCGGCTTTTTCATACGTCCTCCTCGTTTCACGCCGCACCTCGTCCGCATGCGTTCGGGCCGCGTCATTCTATGCAAATGATGATACCATGAAAACGGAAAGTATGCAATTACAAAAGCGCACCGCCCGCCGCGATGCGCCCGTGGTTTACAGATAGGAAACCGTCGACTCAATCGGCTTGCGGCTGCCGTGGTTGGCCAGCGGCCCCGCGCCGTCCGCCGGATAGCCCAGATCCAGCAGCATCAGCACTTCCTCGTTTTCCGGCAGGCCGAACGCCTCGTGCGCCTTCTCCGGGTCAAAGAAATTGAGCCAGCAGCTCTCCACGCCCACGGATTTCGCCGCGAGCATCATGTGCGTGGCGACGATGGCCGCGTCCTCGATGCCGGAATCGCGCTTGCCGCCGGGATAGCTGTACACATTCGTCTTGTCAAACGCCACCAGCAGCACGACCGGCGCGCCGTAGCGGCACGGCGTCAGCGCATCGACCTTGGCCAGCCCTTCCGCGCTGCGCACGACGTACACGCGCTGCTCCTGCAGATTCTTGGCCGTCGGCGCGAGCCTGCCCGCCTCGAGAATGGCGTCGAGCTTGTCCTGCTCCACCGGCTGACCGCTGTATGCCTTGCAGGAATAGCGCTCTCCTGCCAGCTTCAAAAAGTCCATGACGATCTCTCCTTCGCTGCGAATTTCTGTCTTATATATTCTGCACGGCGCGCCGCGTTTCCTGCCCGCGCGGACGCGAATCGCCCGCGTTCGGCACATTGATAAGTAATCCTTATCATCAATAAAATACTCTGAATTAACAAATGCCGCGCACCGCCGTATAATAAGCATGTCTTCTCAATTTTCCAAAGCGTGAGAGGGCAATCCGCACACAAGGAGGCTCTTATGACCCAAACGCAAGTCAATCCGCTCGGCACGCGGCCCGTCGGCAGGCTCATGATCGAGTTCGCCGTCCCCAGCATCGTTTCCCTCGTCGTCAATTCGCTTTACAACATGGTCAACCAGATCTTCATCGGCCAGGGTGTGGGCTTCCTTGGCAACGCCGCCACGAACGTCATCATGCCCATTACATTGATCGTCACCGCCGCCGCCATGATGCTCGGCACGGGCGCGTCCGCGCTGATGAGCCTCTTTTTGGGGCAGGGCGAAAGCGGGAAGGCCGCCCGCAGCGTGGGCAACATGATCACCCTTCTGGCCGCGAGCGGCGCGTTCTTTCTCGTCGTGTTCTATATCGCGCTGCGCCCGATGTGCCGCGTGTTCGGCGCGACGGACGACACGCTGCCCTACGCGCTCGACTATGGCCGCATCATCGCGCTCGGCTTCCCCGGCTCCATGCTCGCGGTCACGCTGGGCGGCATCATCCGCGCCGACGGCAGGCCGATGGTCAACATGATGGGCATGCTCGTGGGCTGTATCATCAACCTCATCCTCGACCCGCTGTTCATCTTCGTGTTCCATTGGGGCGTCAAGGGCGCGGCCTTCGCCACGATCATCGGCCAATACGCCAATGCCGCGATTTACATCTATTACATGACGCGCCTTCAGACCGTGCGCATCGCCCGCCGCGATTTTGTTCCCGAGCCCGCCATGGTGCGCCGGATTCTCTCGCTGGGCATGTCCTCGTTCTTCACGCAGATCGCCGCGAGCCTGGTCATCGGCATCCAGAACAACCTGCTCGTCAAATACGGCGCGCAGTCCGTCTACGGCGCGGATATTCCCATGGCCGCGCTGGGCATCACCATGAAGACCAGCAACCTCATCACGTCCGTCGCCATGGGCATCGCGTCCGGCGTGCAGCCCATCGTCGGCTACAACTACGGCAGCGGCCAGCACGAGCGCGTCAAGCGCACATTCACCCTGTCGATGGTCTCCTGCCTCGTCATCATGGCCGCCGCGTTCGTCGCGTTTCAGGTCTTCCCGGACAGGATCGTGCTCATCTTCGGGCAGGAATCCGAGCTGTACATGGACTTTGCGGTCAAGTGCTTCCGCATCTATCTGCTCGCCTGTGTGATGATCCCGGTCGGCATGGTGATCTCCACGTTCATGCAGTCCGTCGGGCAGGCGTTTCCCGCGATGGTGCTCTCGCTCACGCGTCAGGTGCTCATGCTCATCCCGGCGACGATCGTCCTCGGCGCGCTGCTGGGCATCGACGGCATCCTCTGGGCCGGTCCCGTGTCCGACACGCTCGCGGCAGTCATCGCGGTCATCATGCTGCGCGCCAAGTGGCGCAGAATCTTCGCCGCGCCCGACAATTCCGCCGTTGCGCACGCGCCGTAAATCCTGTATACTGATATAAAGATTCACAGGAGGATGGCGTGATGAACACAACGCAGCTTCAATGCTTTATCGCGGTCGCCGAGACGCTGAGCTTCGCAGCGGCCTCCCGCAAATTGAGCGTCACCCAGCCCGCCGTCACCCAGCAGATCCGCGCGCTGGAGGATGAGCTCGGCGCGAAACTCTTTGAGCGCACGACGCGCTCGGTGAAGCTCACGCCCGCGGGCTTCACGTTTCTGGCCGACGCGCGCAGCATGATCTCCATTTGCGAGCGCGCACGCGAGCGCTTTTCCGGCGCGGACAACCTCGATTTCATCCCCTTTTCCATCGGCGCGCAGAGCCACGCGGAGCTCTCCGTCCTGCCCTCGGCGCTCCACGCCATGAAGGCGCAGACGCCCACGCTCGCATTCTCGTTTCAGGTCTTCCCCTTCCCCTATCTGGCCGACCGCATGCGCGAGGGCGCGTTCGACGTCATTCTCGCCTTTGAGGACGAGGGCCGCAAAAAGAAGCTGCTTCGCTTCCGTGCGCTCGCCCGCCTGCCCATCGCCTGCGTGACCAGCCGCGCATACGCCCCGGCGGCCGATGCGCCCATCCCCGCCGCCGCGCTCACCGGCGAGTCGCTCGTCCTGCTCGACCCGCTCAAGCATCCCTCCGCGTTCGACCGCTTCCAGCACGGCCTGCTCGCCGACCGCAAGGTCAGCGACATGCATTTCTGCGAGACGATCGACGCCGCCCTGCTGCTCGCGCGCTCCGGCTGCGGCGCGGCGGTGCTGCCGCTGTTCCCCTCGCTCGCGTCGGACGAGACGCTGTGCTGCCGCCCGCTGGCTGACATCGCGCCTCTGTCCTACGGCGTGCGTTACATGAACCTGACCGACAAGCCGCTCGTCCGCGCGTTCCTGGATCAATGCGCCGGTCTGTTTATCGAAAACTGATATATACTAAACAATCCGCAGCCCCGTTTACTCAAAGGGCTGCGGATTATTTTTATGAATTTGGGTTAAAACTCGTCCGCCCGGCGCGCCGGATTCCTGATGAACACAACTGTGTTTTCATCGGAATGTTCCGCGCTGTACGCATACCCGAGCCCGTCAAACGCGCGCACATCATCGGGTTTTTTTATGCCGTTTGACGCCATGAAGCGCACCATCTCCCCGCGCGCCATCTTGCACATCGTACCCTTCTCGATCACCTTGCCGCGCATTTCCTCGCCGAACACGCACGTCACCATCCGCGCGCCTTTCGGCACGTACTTGCTCACGCAGATGCTGTATTCCTTGCTGGCGAGGTTGACCACGCAGTCCGTGTCCTGCCAGATATTCGCCGCGATGTCGCCGCCCCAGTAGGCGTACAGATCCTTCGCGCCGCCAACGGACAGCTTGGCCTGCATCTCGAGGCGATAGGGCGTCACGCCGTCAAAGGGCCGCAGCGCGCCGTAGAAGCCCGACAGGATGCGCAGGCGCGCCTGCACGTAATCGTATTCGGCGTTTGTAAAAACCTCCGGGGCCATGTATTTGAACGCAATGCCGTCGTAGGCGAGAATCGCGGGCGTCAGGTTTTTGTGCAGATCCATGCCGCGCACGCGCTGCTCATTCTGCGCAGCGATGGCATCATTGCATTTCCACAGCGCCTTGAGCGCGCCGCCGTCCATGCCCCGCAGCGCATCGAGAATTTCCTGTGTGCGGCTGAGAAAAACCGGCAAGTCGCGCCAAGCCAGACTGTCGGTGTCCTCGATCATCCTCTTGGCGGGCGATAGGATGATGCGCATTTATTTCGCCCCGGCGAGGTACGCCAGAATCTCCTCGGCGTTGGTGTCGGGCTTGACCTTGGGCATGACGTGCTCGATCACGCCGTTTTCGTCGATGACGTACGTCGCGCGCACGACGCCCATGCTCACCTTGCCGTAGAGCTTTTTCTCCTTCCACACGTCGTAGGCCTGAATCGCCGCGAGCTCCGGGTCGGAGAGCAGCACGAACGGAAGATTATATTTCTCGGCGAACTTGACGTGCGAGGCGACGGAGTCCTTGCTCACGCCGATGACCGCGACGTCCTGTGCCTTGAAGGCGTCGTAGTGGCTGGCGAACGCGCAGGCCTGGCGCGTGCAGCCGGGCGTGTTGTCGCGCGGGTAGAAATACAGCACGACCTTCTTGCCCAGAAAATCGGAAAGCGAAACGGCATTTCCGTCCTTGTCAGAAAGCGTAAAATCGGGGGCCTTGATTCCCTTTTCGAGCATGAAAATCTCTCCTTTGCCGTTGATGTTTTTGCTTTGTATATCATTCTGCCCCGCGCCGCCGTTTTCCTGTCTGCCGGGCGCAATTTGTTCGTTGCGCGTCCCGGCGCCGTATGCTACAATTTCATCATCATCCGTATGGAAGGGAGCATCATCATGGGCGAATTTGCCGGAAAAATCGCCGTCGTCACGGGCGGCGCGCAGGGCATCGGCCGCGCGATTGCGGACGCCTTCACCCGCGAGGGCGCGTGCGTGTATATCATCGACAAGCAGCCGGGCGATTGGTTCGTGGGCGACGTGGGCGACAGGGCGACGCTCGAGCGTTTTGCCGGTCACGTCGTCGCTAAGGCCGGTCACGTCGATTTCATCGTCAATAACGCGCTGCCCATCATGCGCGGCATCGACGACTGCACGTATGACGAATTCATGTACGCGCTGTCCGTCGGCGTCGCAGCGCCGTTTTATCTGACCAAGCTGCTCGCGCCGCACTTTGCGCCCGGCGCATGCGTCATCAACATTTCGTCCAGCCGCGACCGCATGAGCCAGCGCCAGACCGAGAGCTACACCGCGGCCAAGGGCGGCATCGCGGCGCTCACGCATGCCCTCGCCGTCAGTCTCGCGGGCCGCGCATGCGTCAACTCCATCTCCCCCGGCTGGATCGACACCACCGGCACGGAGTTCACCGGCCCTGACGCCGTGCAGCAGCCCGCCGGGCGCGTCGGCAAACCGGCGGATATCGCCGAAGCCGCGCTGTTCCTCTGCTCGCAGAAGGCCGGCTTCATCACCGGCGAAAACATCTGCATCGACGGCGGCATGACGCGCCTGATGATCTATCACGGCGACCACGGCTGGACATACGAACCGTAACAAAAGACCGGGACGGCCCGCGCGGCGCATCCCGGTTTTTCTTTGTATTTTGGGGATTTACGCGTCACGAAGCAGCCATGCAAAGCCCTGCGCAATCCTGCGCTCCACGTCGGCAAAATGCCCGCCGTTATGCCAGACCAGTTCTGTCTTCATCACGTTTTCGTCGCTCGCAAGCCGCTCGTGCATCGCGCGCGTCCTGTCGCCCACGGCGGCCATCGCGGCGTTGCGCGTCTTTTCTTCTTTCATGCCGAGGCTCAGATAGACGCGGCTGCCCTGCGGCGCTTTTTTCTCGCTGACATAGTCCGCCCAGCCCGGAAACCACAGCGACCCGGAGCAGCTTGCGCAGCCGGTGAACAGCCCGCTCTCGTAAAATGCCCACAGCGCGAACAGGCCGGACAGCGAATACCCGCCGGTCATCCGCGCACTTGGCTTCCCGAATTTTCCTTCTATATACGGTATACACGCGCCCGTCAGCCAGTCAAGCGTCGCCGCCCCGCCGCCGGAAAACGCTTCGCCGGGCCGCACGCCCTGCGCCGCCCAAGGCGAAAAGTCGCGGTTCCAATCCTTCGCCTCATAGCACACGAGCGTGAATGCCGCGCCGGGCCGCAGCTCGCGCAGAATCTTCACCACGGTCTCGCGGCTTTCCTGCGCCATCGTTCCCCAGTAAATCGCCTGGCCGCCGCTGCCGTTTTGGTAGATATGGCACGTCACGCCCTCGATCACTTCGCTGATCTTATCCATGCTTTTCCTCCCGCAGCGCGTCCTCCAGCATCGCGGCGAACGCATACTCAAATGCCTCGTCCTCCTCGCGCGTGCGCTTCTTCGGGCCTTTGAGGTGATGCTTGCCGCGCCCCATGCGCGCCTTCTTGGCGAGGTGCCTGTCCATGAGCAGGCCGTCGATGTTGCCTAGCGTGTATTCCCTGCCGCTCTGGTGGATGGCCCGCGCGCCCTTGCCCAGCGCCAGCGCCGCCACACCGTAATCCTGCGTGACCACGATGTCGCCGCGCGCGCACAGGTTGATGAGCGCGATATCGACCGCGTCCGCGCCCGCGCCGATCACGCGGATCTCGCTGTATGCGCTTTCCAGCACGTGATTCGTGTCGCACAGCAGCACGACGCCCACGCCGCGCGCCTTGGCAATTTTCTCGACGATGCGCACGACCGGGCATGCGTCCGCATCCACCAGAACCCGCATGCTTCCCGCCTCCCCCGCGTCCGTTTTGTTCATTATATCACAACGCCGCGCGCCGTGCAGAAGCTTCCACAGATTTTTCCTATAACACCTTGACGCGCCGCCGCCGCTGGTGTATACTGCGTGAGTCCCATTTAGGACTATACAGGAGGTCATATGGACGCCAAATCCCTCGCGCTGCTGGGCGGCATCAACAGCGCCATCATCAAATTCCGCGGGCTGTATTCCCAGTGGTCAAGCGCCCACGGCATCGGCTATCACGAGATGCTCGTGCTCTACTCCGTCCGCGAGCAGGGCTTCTGCACGCAAAAGCAACTCTGCGAGAGCTATCTTTTGCCCAAGCAGACGATTCACAACGTCATATCCGCCATGCGCGCCTGCGGCATGCTCGAGATCGACGAGGCGCACAGCCGGGGCCGCGAGAAGGCGTTCGCGCTCACCGACGCGGGACGCGCATGGGCCGCGCCGCTGCTCAAGTCGCTTGACGCCGTCGAGAGCCGCGCGCTTGCCCTCATGGGCGCGGACAACCTCGCCCGGCTCACCGATCTTCTGCTCACATACGACCATGCGCTCACAACGGCCATGGATGAAACGAGGTAAACGGCCATGGATACCAACTTTTTCGGCACGGAAAGAATCAGCAAAATCCTGCTCAAGCTCGCGCCGCCGGTGATGTTCGCGCAGCTCATTCAGGCGCTTTACAACATCGTGGACAGCCTGTTCGTGGGCCGCTTCTCCGAGTCCGGCCTGACCGCGCTGTCCATCATCTACCCGCTTCAGCTGCTCATGATTGCGCTGGCCGTCGGCACGGGCGTGGGCATCAACACGGTCATGGCCGCGCGGCTGGGCACGGGCGAGCGCGACAAGGCCGAGGAATACGCGGGCGTCGGCACGCCGCTGGCCGGTGTGCTCTGGCTGATCTTTGCGGCCGCGTGCTACGCCATCATGCCCGCCTATGCGCGCATGTCCACGAACTCCGAGGCCGTCATCGCCGATGTCATCGCCTATGGCCGCATCGTCTGCGTCTTCTCCTTCGGCCTGTTCTTTGAGAGCATCTGGACGAAGGTCCTGCAGGCGCACGGCGACATGCGCACGCCGATGGTCGCCCAGATCGCGGGCGCGATCACCAACATCGTGCTCGACCCGCTGCTCATCTTCGGCCTGCTCGGCCTACCGCGCATGGGCATCTCCGGCGCGGCCGTCGCCACCGTCGCGGGCCAGATCGTCGCCGCGCTGATCGTCATGAAAAAGGGCCTGCGCAAGTCGCCCGCCCTCGCCGTGTATCCCGGGCACGTCGCCACGATCTTCCGTCTTGGCATGCCCAACATCCTGATGCAGTCGGCCTACACGTTCTACATATTCGGCCTGAACATGATCCTCGCCAGGTTCAGCGATCAGGCCGTCACGGTGCTGGGCCTGTATTACAAATGGCAGACGTTCTTCTTCATCCCGCTCGGCTCCATGCAGACGTGCATCGTCCCGGTCATCAGCTACAATTACGCCGCGCGCAGCATCGACCGCTGCAAAAAGACGCTGCTCGAGTCGATCGTATTCGGCATGATCCTCATGTTCTGCGGCGCGCTCTGCTTTGAATTTTTACCCGAGCAGATGCTGCGCGTGTTCTCCTCGGACGAGCTCGTCATTGACATCGGCAAGGTCGCCTTCCGCATCATCGGCGTGAGCTTCATCCCGCTGGTCACGTCGCTCATCTTCCCCGTGTTCTTTCAGGCCGTCGGCTCCAGCCTCAAGAGCTCCATGCTCACCGTCGTGCGCACGGTCGTGCTCTTCGTGCCGCTGGGCTTCCTGTTTTCGCGCTTCGGCCTCAATTTCTTCTGGCTGACCTTCCCCTTCACCGACACCATCACCAGCCTCGTGGGCCTGCATTTCTACCGCCAGTTCCTCGCCAAAGATTACGTGTCCGGCCCGATCAAGGCCGACGACGGCGACGCCGTGGCCCTCAAGCCGAGCCGTCCGGGCGTCATCATCACCATCGCCCGCGAGCACGGCTCCTCCGGCAAGCGCATCGGCAAGCTCGTGGCGCAGGAGCTTGGCATCCCCTTCTATTACAAGGAGATGATCGCCCTCGCCGCGCACGAGAGCGGGCTTGACGCCGAGTTCATCTCCAACATCCACAAGGACGCGCCCGTCGTCATGCGCGACCTGTATCTCTCCTCCCGCGCCGTGCAGCACGCCATCCGCGCACAGGACAAGATCATCCGCAAAATCGCGGACAACGGCTCGTGCGTCATCGTGGGCCGCGCCGCCGACCATGTGCTGCGCGGGCGCGAGGACGTCGTGCGCGTGTTCGTGCATGCGCCCACGGATTTCCGCATCCGCCGCCTTGCCGAGGTCTACGGCGACACGCCGCAGCAGGCCGCGCGCAACATCCGCCGCTCCGACAAGGCCCGCGCCGCGTATTACAAGCACATCTCCGGCAACCGCTGGGGCGACACGCGCCACTACGAGCTGTCCATCGACTCCTCCGCCGGCATCGAGCATACCGCGCACGTCATCGCGCAGTACGTGCGGGGGCGCGAGGTCTGATATACCCAAAACGCAGAGAAGACCGGGCTTTTTCGGCCCGGCCTTTTGTTTATCCGTCTGTTTACATCCTCACCGCGCGCAGCAGACCGTCGAGCTCGGCGATCTTCTCACCGCTCAGATACGGCGGCATGCCCGACGCAGCGCGCAGCGGCATCGCCCTCAGCTCGTTCATCGGGTCGGTCAGCGCAGCATGCAGCTCCGGCATGTGTTCGCGCACGACCGCCAGAGCCCGCTCGTCGCCCAGCACGTCCGCGCCCAAAGAGTCCGCGCTGAACGGATGCAGATAGTCGCGCGTGGGCTGCCAGCTGTAATCGTATTCGCCCGCGCCAATCTCCTGCGTGAAGTTCTCCGCGTGATCCGGCAGAATGACCGTCGCCTTCGCGCCCTCGGGCACGCTCACATGCATGCGCACGCTGCCGTCTTCATTGATCTTCCAGCGCACGGCCCAGCGTCCGGCGGGCGAGTCGTATTCGATGGAGGCGTGCGTCAGCCTGCCGTTTATATGCGGGTGAATGACGGCGCGCGTCCAGCCCGGCGCGGTGTTTTTAAGGCCCATGATCCGGCTGTAAATCGCCTCGCACACGCTGCCGTAGGCGTAGTGGTTGAAGCTGTTCATGCCCGTGCCGGAGATCGTGCCGTCGGCATTGAGGCTGTTCCAGCGCTCCCAGATCGTCGTCGCGCCGAGCTTGACGGCGTAGAGCCAGCCGGGGAATTCCTCGGTGAGCAGCATGCGATACGCCGCGTCGGTCATGCCGCTATCAAAGAGCACAGGCAGCATCAGCGGCGCGCCGGTGAAGCCGCTCGTGATCTTGTAAAAATCGCGCTGAAGCCTGCGCTCAAAGCCGCGCAGCAGCTTCTCCCTGTCGCGATAGACGCCATAGCGCAGCGCCAGCACGTAGGCCGTCTGCGTGTCCACGGTCAGGTTGCCCGCAGGCGACACGTATTCATCGAGCAGCGCCTCGCGGATCTCCCCGGCCAGCGCCTCGTAGCGCGCCGCGTCGTCGTTTTTGCCCAGCACGCGCGCGGCCTTCGCCGTCAGCTCGACGGAGTGCATGTAGTAGACGCCCTGAATGTAGCTGTCGTCCGTGCCGCCCTTGAGCGACTGCGGCGTCAGGCCGTCCTGCGCGAGCCAGTCGCCGAACGTCCACGCGTCGAACACGACGTGCGTCCCGCCCAGGCGCTCGTCCTCGCCGATCAGGTATTCGGCGTAGTCGCGCATCATCGGGTAATTCTCGGCGAGCAGCGCCTCGTCGCCGTAGTTCATGTAGACGTTCCACGGGATGATCGTGCCCGCATCCGCCCAGACAGCGCCGCCGTGGCCGCCCGCGCCCCGCATCGACGGGCTGTACATCGGGATATCGCCGCCCAAATACATCGTCTGGTCGGCTCGCATGTCCCGCATGAATTTTTTATAAAAATCCTTGCAATCCGCCTGGTAACACGCGGTGTTGACGAAGACCTGCGTGTCCGCCGTCCAGCCGAGGCGCTCGTCGCGCTGCGGGCAGTCGGTCGGCACGTCGAGGAAGTTGCTCCTCTGCCCCCAGAGCGCGTTTTGCATCAGGCGGTTGATCCGCTCGTCGCTGGTTTCGACCTTGAGCACCTCGCGCAGGCCGCTCGTCAGGCACAGCGCGGTGAAGTCCGCCGGATCGACGCACTCGACGCCCTCGACCTTGGCATAGCGGAAGCCGAAGAACGTGAACATCGGCTCGATTTCCTTGACCTCGCCGTCGGATGTGTAGACGAACTCGGACTTCGCGCTGCGCAGGTTGTCGCGGTAGAAATTGCCGCCCTGCAAGACCTCGCCGGTCTGTATGCGCATGACCTTGCCCTTGGGCAGACGGTTGACGAGGCGGATCACGCCCGCCATGTTCTGCCCGAAGTCGAGCACGTTTTCGCCCGCGGGCGTCACGATGAGCGTGGGCCTGCGCGTCTCCTTGACGCGGATGCACGGGGAGAACTGCACCACGACATTGTAATGCACATCGGCCACCACACACGGCACGGCCTCGCCCGCCTCGCGCGTGTCGTCGCGCACCTCGCCGTCGTAGATATTGCCGCTCACAATCGGCGACGCTGCTGCCATCCAGCTCTCGTCCGCCTCGATGACGCGCTCGCTGCCGTCCTCGCCGGTGAGCACGAGCCGCGCTGCGAGCAGATATTTGTCGCCCCACAGGTTGGTCTTGCCGCCGCAATCCAGACCGATGCGGCCCTTATACCAGCCCGCGCCGAGCCAGACCTCGATGCGGTTGTTTTCGCGGATCATATCCGTCACGTCGTAGGTCTGATATCGCAGATATGCGTCGTAATCATTGAACCCCGGCGTCAGGTAATCCCCGCCCACGCGCGCGCCGTTGATGAACGCGCGATACAGGCCCAGACCCGTGATATAAAGCGTCGCCCGCACCGCGTTTCCGGCGGAAAAATCCTTGTAAATCCTCGGAAATTCGATGTGCGTCTTTGGCGTGATGAATGTCGTGAGCATCGCTGTCCTCCGTTCCCGATTCGTTATGATTTCATTGCGTAAAAGCGCGCGGCCCGGCAGTCGCGTTCGTCCGCGTCAGTGCAGGAAGAAATCCTCCGTGACCGCCAGCACCTCGCGCAGCGGGATTCGCCCGGCGTCTTCTGTGATGATTCGACGCGCCGCCGCGCTTTTCCTCTGCATCCGGGCAAATATCAAAAGCGGCACGCCGCGCAGCATGCCGCCTGTTTTATATCAGCCCTCCGGCGCCTCGCTCGGCTCGAGCCATTCGTTTTTGCATTCCTCGCCCGGCACCTCGACGGCGATGTGGCTGAACCAGCTGTCCGCCGCCGCGCCGTGCCAATGCTTGACGCCCGCCGGGATGTTCACCACATCGCCGGGATTCAGCGCCTGCGGGGCCTCGCCCCACGCCTGATACCAGCCGCGCCCCGCGACGCACACGAGCATCTGCCCGCCGCCGGTCTTCGCGTGATGGATGTGCCAGTTGTTGCGGCAGCCCGGCTCAAACGTCACGTTGAACATCGGCACCTGCGCACCGGACAGCGGCGCGAGGTAGCTCCTGCCCGAAAAATACTGCGCGTATCCATCGTTGGGCGCGCCGATGGGGAAGACCATCTGCGCGGCGTGCTCCGCCATCGCGTCGCCCTCGTCAGCCGCTTCCGTCCAGACGTTTTTCGCCATCTTGATGGCCGCCCACGCCTTGGGCCAGCCCGCGTAGAACGCCGCATGCGTCAGGATCTCGGCGATCTCCTCGCGCGTGATGCCGTTGGCCTTCGCGCTCATCAGGTGATACTCGAACGAGCTGTCCACCAGCCCCTGCGCCATCAGCGCCACGACCGTCACCAGCGACCTGTCGCGCGCGCCGAGCTTGTCCTCCCGCGCCCAGACCTCGCCAAAGAGCACGTCGTCGTTGAGCTGCGCGAACTTCGGCGCGAATTCGCCGAGCTGCATCCGTCCCGCCGTCTGCTTTTTCATCGCAATACCTCCATTTTTATCTATATTTACATCATCGTTTTACTCGACCAGCGTCAGCGTGACCGTCGTGTCCTCCTGCCCCAGAACATCGAGCATGGATTCGCGCGTCGCGCCCTCCACGCGTCCCAGCGGCGTGTAGCTCCACGTGTTGGAGTCGTAGTAGACCGTCAGCTGGTCGCCGGAGTAGAGCATGATGTCGCCGGGCTGCGTGGTGATCTGTGTGTCGCTCGCGGGCAGCTCAAAGCCCAGCGGGCCAACCTGCTCAAAGTCGCCGTAGCTGTGCGTGCTCACGCTGACCGGCCCTTCGCGCAGCTTCTCGACGAGCGCGCGGCCCGCCTCGTTGTCCGCCGCGGTGAAGGTCAGCGTCTTGCCGTTGGCGCTCAGCTCGATCTGCGCGCCGGCCTTCTCAACCGCGATCTCGATGCGCCCGGTCATCGCCTGCACGGTCGGGATGTCCGCCTCGTCGACCTTGCCGATGATCATGCGGTATCCGTCGGCGAACGCCTCCTCGTTGTCCACCAGAATCGTGAACCAGCCGTCAAACCAGCCGATTTCGCCGATGTGCCAGCCGAGCTGCTCCTCGGCACTGTCGGCGGGCAGCGCCTCGGAGACGGAGCCGCACAGGTCGTCCGGCGCGCGGCTGACCGTCGTGCTCCACGGCAGCATGTCGAGGAACGCCCGCCCGGTCGCCGTGTCGTTGATGCTCGCGCGGATGGGCGTGCCGTTCATCGTCAGGATCACCGGCGTATCCGCCAGCGCGCAGGCCGTCATCATCAGCGCGGCCAGCACAAGAATCATCGCTTTTTTCATGTTCATCGCTCCTTTTTGTATGTCAGGGATTTTCGCTCTTTGCGCGCTCCTTTAATTGCAGCAGCAGATAGTCAAGGCAGGCCAGCTCCTCCTCGCGCTCGTGCAGCTCGCCCACGATCTCCTTGCGCCGCGTGTACAGCAGCCTGATCTGATCCTTGCAGATCAGCGCGCGCCGCTTGTCCTGTCCCTCCAATTCGCAGTAGCACCGCACCATTTCGCTGTCGCAGCCCGCGTCCTTGAGATTACGCATCGTGCGCTCGTCCGGCATGTTTCCCATCCGATT
>CALVTQ010000064.1 GCA_944362695.1 uncultured Clostridia bacterium | reverse complement strand
TCGACGAAGTTGACGAACGGCAGGCCCTGCTCGCGGCAGACGCGGTTGTCGTCCTCGCCGAACGCCGGGGCGATGTGGACGATGCCGGTGCCGTCGCTCATGGTGACGTACTCATCGCAGACCACATACCACGCGGGCTTGTTCAGCTTGCCCACGGCGAAGTCAAACAGCGGCTCGTACTCCATGCCGCGCAGCTGCTCGCCCGCCATCTCCTCGTGGATCTCCACTTCCTTGTCCGGGAAGCAGGCGTCGATGAGCGCCTTGGCCATGATGTAGGTCTGGCCCTCGACGGTGAAGCGCGCGTAGGTGTCGTGCGGGTTCACGCACAGCGCGAGGTTAGAGGGCAGTGTCCACGGCGTCGTCGTCCAGGCGAGCAGGTAGGTGTTCTCCAGACCCTTGACGGCGAAGCGCACGTAAGCGGACGTTTCCTTGACGTTCTTGTAGCCCTGCGCGACCTCGTGGCTGGAGAGCGCGGTGCCGCAGCGCGGGCAGTACGGCACGATCTTGTGGCCCTTGTAGAGCAGACCCTTCTTGTGGATTTCCTTGAGGCTCCACCACTCGGACTCGATGTAGTTGTCGTCGTAGGTGATGTACGGATCCTCCATGTCCGCCCAATAGCCGACGCGCTCGCTCATCTGCTCCCACTCGGTCTTGTATTTCCAGACGGACTTCTTACATTCCTTGATGAACGGCTCGATGCCGTAGCTCTCGATCTGCGGCTTGCCGTCAAGGCCGAGCAGCTTCTCGACCTCCAGCTCGACCGGCAGGCCGTGCGTGTCCCAGCCGGCCTTGCGCAGCACGTCGAAGCCCTTCATCGTGCGGTAGCGCGGGATGATATCCTTGATGGCGCGCGTCTCAACGTGGCCGATGTGCGGCTTGCCGTTGGCCGTGGGCGGGCCGTCGAAGAACGTGAACGCCGGCGCGCCCTTGCGAAGCTCGACAGTCTTCTTGAATACATCGTTGTCCCGCCAGAATTTGACGACCTCTTCCTCGCGGGCGACGAAGTTCATGTCGCTTGAAACCTTCTGATACATGTCCTTTCCTCCTTGACCTGTGGGAACATAAAAGCAGCCCCGTCCGTATGGGACGAGACTGCTCGCGGTACCACCCAAATTGACGCATATATTATAGGTAATGCGTCCTCTCCATGCCGTAACGGGGCGTCCGTCCCTGCCTGTGCCTGCGCAGTCGGCGGGGCCGCTCGGCAGGTGATCCCCAACCGTCCTCCCCGTCCGGAATTGCACCATCCTCCGGCTCTCTTTGCGGCTCATACGGCGGCATCCTGCCTCAAATGCGTTTTTTGATCTTACCTATCATACCCGTTTTTTCCCGATTTGTAAAGAGAAAATTTCAATTTTCTGCGAAATGTCCGCCGGGCGCCGCCTCCCGCACCGCGCCCGATTCCCTATATGTAAAAATTACAATTCGCATGCCAATATTCGCCTTTTTGTTGTGTGATATACAATTATGGAGAAATTTTCAAGAAATTTGCCGAAAAATGAAAAAAATTGCGAATGTGATCGTCTAATATAATGTATGGCGCATGATGCGGCCCTGCCGCGCGCCCTTGACTGCATATCATTTGAGGAGGTTCCATATCATGAAGCATTTCTTCACAAAGGCGCTCGCCTGCGCATCCCTCGCCGCCCTGCTCGCCCTGCCCGCAGGCGCGATGGCGGAGGCCGTGGCCATGAGCGGCCTGACCACCGGCGGCACCGCACAGCAGCTCGGCGCGCCCGCATCCTACGGCTCGGAGACGGTCACGATGACCATGCCGCAGGAAAACCCCGTCGTCGAGGGCGTCAACCCGATCACCGGCCTGCCCTATACCGGCGAGTATCAGCCCATCCTCGTCTCCATCGACTCCAGCCCCGCCGCGCTGCCGCACTGGGGCGCTTCCGCAGCCGATCTGATCTACGAGATGCCCATTCAGGCGGACGGCTCCACCCGCTCGCTCGCCGTGTTCATGGGCGATATCCCCGAGGGCGCGGGCCCTGTGCGCTCCGCCCGCGTGCCGATGACCTCCCTGCATGAGATCTGGGGCGGCACGCTGTGCTATTACGGCCTGCAGGAGGGCGAGGACTCCAACAACGTCAGGAAATGGGTCAAGGCCAATTCCGCCAACCCCAAGCACGCCTATCCGTGGTATCTCAACGCGCTGGCCAAGCATAACGGCTGGTTCCCCCGCCATACCGACGCCGATCACAAGGCGCCGCACAACGCGCGCCTGCTCATCGGCAACGTCAAGGCCGACTACCAGCTCACGCCCGCGCCGCATCCGTTCATCTTCGGCGACGGCCTGAGCGTTGACCGCGGCGAGGCCGTAAACGGCATCGTCATCAGCCCCAGGGAAGACCAGAATTACCTCTCGGCCTACCAGTACAACGCCGCGACCGGCACGTATGACCGCTACCGCGACGGCGCGCCCTATGTGGACGGCAACAACGGCGCGGCCTGCACCTACGCCAACGTCATCGTCATGCGCACCGACGTGCGCTGGAACAGCGGCAATCCCTCCCGCCCGGTCATCCGCCTGCACGGCGAGGGCGTGGCGGAGATCTTCCAGAATGGCCGCTACATCCGCGGCACGTGGGCGCGCGAGAGCGACGGCAAAACGGGCCTCACCAACCGCATCGTCTACTTCGACGAGAACGGCCAGGAGCTCGTCATGAAGCCGGGCAAGACGTTCATCCAGATCGTCAAAAACGAGCAGCCCGTCATCGTGCTCTCCGACGACGCCATCGAGGGCGCGGCGAGCCTGTAATTTCCGACTATCCCCAACATTTGCCCTATCTCCCCTTTGGCGATCTCCCCTTCACCCATCGCGGCGGAGGGGAGATTGCCTTTTGCCGCGAAATCTGCTATACTGATATCACCATTTCAGAAAGGAGGAATCCGCGCATGAACCGCAAGGCAAAAATCGTCTGCGCCGTGGTCGTGGTCATCGCGCTGGCCGCCGTCGCGACTTTGGGTATCATCGGCAACCCGCGCATATTCATGAACAACCGCAGTCTCAAGGCCGCCGTAACCGCGCTCAAACCCGGCCAGACCGTCGCCCTCGCGGAGCTCACGCCCTTTGAATGGGACGCGCTCTACCTCCCCACGCCCTACGAGCCCCGCGAATCCATCGAGTCCGCGCTCGGCTTTTCGTCGGATGACATACAGGCCAACGACATCAGCGAGGGCATGGAGCATCTGATCTTCGCCGATGACGGCAAGGTCGCCGCCTGTGTGCTGGGCCACGCGGATGCTCTGGGTTACCGTTTCGATTTCGGCGCGGTGCAAAGCCGCCTGATTCATCCGGGCGACGATGTGCATTTCACCGTGACGGGCGAAAACGGCGTCGTCACGCTGACGGCTGTCCGATAAAATACCGCGCATAAACATAAGATGCGAGCCGCCAAAGCCCGCATCTTTTTATTATGTATTTATCATTTATTTGACGGCGTATGTGTCGTCCCCGAAAAACTGCACCCGCTCGCCCGGCTTCGTCTGCCGCAGCACCTGAACCACATTGAAATAGTCGGCATACGCCGAGATCAGCCCCATGACGGCCATGCCGAAGAGCGCGCCGTTCACCGCGAGCGCATCCGGCGGCGTCATCATGAACAGCGCCAGCGGCAAGATGCCCAGAATCGCCGGCATCAGCGACATGGCGGCAAACCGCCCGCGCGACAGCGGCCAGCTCGCCAGCGCGACGCCGCGAATTGCTTCGGCATGATGCCGATGTATACGGTGGCCTCTTTGGGGTACACGACCGCGTGCAGCAGCTCATGCACGATCATCAGCAGCATGCCGATCACCACGCCCACCGCCACAAACGGGAACGACACGACGACCGCGCCGCTCGCCCGCGTCCTGACAAACATCGCCGCGAACGCGATGAACATTCCCGGCGCGATAAACGGCATCGCCCGCAGCAGCATATCGCCCATGCTCCCCGGCATCGCCAGCCTGCGCGCGTTTGGGGGCAGCTCGCCCCGCTGATATTTCGCCGGATCATCGACGATGCCCGCCCATTTGATCATGCGCAATCCCCTCCAGGCCCGTTATCCGAGCTTCTTCTCCATGATTTCATACACCAGCTTCACGCCGCCTTCAAGCTCGATCAGCCCATGCCCGGTCGTCTTATACCCCCTGCGCTCGTACAGGAACACCGCCGGGAGCGACGCATCGAGCACAGCCGTGTCGTGCGTGCGCGCGATTCTTTCTTCCAGACATTTCAGGATGAACGAGCCGCACCCGCGATTCTTATGCTCCGGCAGCACGTACAGCCCCGTGATGTGATTGCCGTCATAGCAGCCCATCCCGACGATCCCGCCGTCCACGGTCAGCACGCCCATGTTTCCGGAAGCGATGCCTTCCAAAACGTGCGCCAGACTGTGGTGGCGGCAGAAAAACTCCGCGACCGCCTGCGGGTAATACTTGGGATAGACCGCAGAAATCGTCTCGTGCAGCACGCGCCGGATATCGCCGGCCATGTCCGCGCTCGCCGGTATGTATTGCATCGTCCCCGCCTCCGCCCATTTCATATGATTGATGATTATATCATACATTTCGCCGCCGCGTCAAACCCGACCGCTCGCCCAGCAGACAGACCCGCCGCCGTTCGGGGCTTGAATCGCTCGGCTATCCATATTATACTGTAACAAAGACGGCGGCTTCACGCCCGCCTCACGCCAAGGAGGTTTACGATGGACATCAACCAGCGCATCAGCGGTTTTCTCGTGACCGGCTGCCGGGAGACCGGCGAGCTGGGCGGCAATCTGTATATCATGGAGCACGAAAAGAGCGGCGCGCGCCTCGTGTGGCTCGACCGCCCGGAGGAGAACAAGACGTTCTCCATCGCGTTTCGCACGCAGCCGTGGGACGACACGGGCGTCTTCCACATCCTCGAACATTCCGTGCTCTGCGGCTCCGACCGCTATCCCGTCAAGGAGCCCTTCGTCGAGCTGATGAAGAGCTCGCTGAACACGTTCCTCAACGCCTTCACGTTCCCCGATAAGACCATGTATCCCGTGTCCAGCCGCAACGATCAGGACTTCATCAACCTCGTGCGCGTCTACATGGACGCCGTGCTCCATCCGCGCATCCACTCGATGCCGGAGATCTTCCGTCAGGAGGGCTGGCATTACGAGATCGACGAGACCGGCGCGGCCTCCTACAAGGGCGTCGTGTTCAACGAAATGAAGGGCGCGTTCGCCTCGCCCGACGAGATCACGCTGCGCGAGCTGAACCGCCTTCTCTTCCCGGACAACTGCTATCGCTTCGTCTCCGGCGGCGACCCGGAGCACATCCCGGAGCTGACCTACGAATCGTTCGCCGCCGCCCACAAGCGGCTGTATCACCCCGCCAACAGCTACATCTTCCTCGACGGCGCGCTCGACATCGCCGCGACGCTCGCCGTCCTGAACGACGAATTCCTCGCCGCCTACGACAAAATCCCCGCCCCGGCCCCCATCGCGCATCAAACGCCCGTTCACGGCAGCGCCGAGGCGTGCTTCGAGCTGTCCCCGCAGGAGGACACGGCGGGCCGCGCGCGCCTTGCGCAGGGCTTCGTCGCCTGCACGTTTGATGACCGCAAGACACAGACCGCGCTGGAAGTCCTGTGCGATGTGCTCTGCGGCGACAACCACGCGCCGCTGACCCGCCGCCTGCTCGAGAGCGGTCTGGCGCAGGAGGCCGTCGCGACCCTGCAGGGCGAGCAGCTTCAGCCGTGGGTGCTGCTCGAGGCGCGCAGCATCCGCGAGGAGGACGCCGGTGCTGTCGCCGGCGCCATGCGCGACGAGCTCGCCCGCCTCGCCCGCGAGGGGCTGGATCACGACCGCATCCTCGCCACGCTGGACAACATGGAGTTTCACGCCCGCCTGCACGAATTCGAGGGCATGCCGCAGGGCATCTGCCTCGCCATTCAGGTGATGGACAGCTGGCTCTACGGCGGCGATCCCGCTGCGAGCCTGTCCGTCGGCGCGCTCTTTGACGGCCTGCGCAAAAAGTGCGCGGAGGGCTATTTCGAGGCGCTGATCCGCTCCGTCTTCCTGGGCAACCCGCACAGCGCGCAGCTCCTCGCCCGCCCCTCGCACACCGCAGGCGAAGCGCTCCGCGCGAGCGAGGCCGAGCGCCTTGCCAATGCACAGGCCGCGTGGACGCCGGAGGACGTCGCCGCCATCCGCACCCAGCAGGAAGCCATCCGCGCATGGCAGGCCGCCCCGGACAGCCCGGAGAGCCTCGCCTCGATCCCCATGCTGCGCCTAAACCAGATTCCCGCCGAGCCGGACCGCCTGCCCATCGACGAAATGACATGCGCCGGTCTGCCCGTGCTGCGCCACACGATCGCCACAGGCAGCCTCACGCATATAAGCCTCTATTTCGCCGCGGACGACATGGACGCGGACGATCTCTCCCGCCTTGCCTTCCTCGCCCAGCTCCTCGGCTCCGTCGAGACACAGGCGCACGCGCTTGACAGCCTCCAGCGCGAGATCCGCACGCTGTTCGGCGAGCTCGACTTCTCTGTGTCGGCCTACGGCGAAAAGGGCAGGCCGGACCGCTGCCGCACGTTCCTGTGCGTCGACGCAAGCGTCATGGACAGCAAGCTCGACAGGGCGCTCGCCTTCCTGCCCGAGATCCTCCTGCGCACCCGCTTTGACAACCGCGCGCAGGTGCTCGCCCTCCTTCGCCAGTGCCGCGCGGCGCTCGCCGAACAGCTCGTCATGGACGGCCACACCACCGCGATGACCCGCGTCAACGCCTGCGAGAGCGTCGAGGGTGCCGTCCGCGAGCAGACCGGCGGCGTGACCTGTCTGCGCTGGCTGACCGATCTGGAGCGCAATTTTGACGAGCGCTTCCCCCCTCTGGCAGGCAGCCTCGCGCGCCTCGCTGCCGCCGTGTTCACCAGGGCCCGTCTGACCGTCAGCGTCACCGCGAGCAGCGACAACGCCGCCGAACACGCCGCATCCCGCCTCGCGCAGGCCCTCCCCGAAGGCGCCTTTACTCTCCCCGAGACGCCCGCGATCCGTCCATGGGGCAAGCGCCGCGAGGGCATCGTCATCCCGGCGGACATCTCGTTTGCGGCGCTGGGCGGCGCGTTCCCGGCTGCCGGGCGCGGCGAGGCCCGCGTCATGGGCCAGTGCATTTCCCTCGCCTATCTCTGGAACGCCGTCCGGGTTCAGGGCGGCGCGTACGGCGTGGGCCTGCGTATAAGCGACACCGGCCTCGCCAGCTTCTACTCCTATCGCGACCCCAGCGCGGCGCGCACGCTCGGCTGCTACCGCCGGAGCGCCGCCTTCCTCGATGCCCTGCGCGATATGGACCTCACCGGCCTCATCATCGGCACGGTCGCCGAGACCGACCCGCTCCTCACGCCCCGTACGCGCGGCAAGACAGCCGATATCCGCCACTGGCGCAGGGTCGCGCACGAGGATCTCTGCAACATGCGGCGCGAAATCCTCTCCGCCTCCGCAGAGGATATCCTCGCGCTTCAGGCCCCGCTCGCCGGTCTGACCGAAAGCGGTTCGATCTGCGTGCTCGGCACAAAGGCCCATCTCGACGCATGCGGCGATCTGCTGAGCACCGTTTCCGTGCTGTAAGCGCTTCCCGGTTCGCATCGCGAGCACACGAACCTGCGCCGGGAGACGATCGTCCGCGGCGCAAACGCGCCCATCGCTCGCCCGACGGCCGGGCCATACATAACAAAAAACCGCAGGCCATGCAGCGCTCCGGGGCGCAGGCTTGCGGTCTTTTTCATTGTATCACAGGCGAAGGTGCGTCGCTGCGGTCCGTGTCCCGCCGTGCATCGGTCATGCTTTTTCGCGTTTCTTCCCTACGCCAAGCACGAGAAACCGGATCACCGGGATGCGCCGCACGATCTCGTATGCCGCGAATGTGAACATAAACTCGAGCACCAGCGCAATCGCGTAATTGCAAATCGCCGGGAGGGCAAGCCGCGTGTGCAGCATATAGCTGACGGTGAGCAGAATCGGATAATGCAGGATGTACAGCCCAAAGCTCGCGCGCGTCATGTACCGGCCGAGCGCGATCTCGCGGTCAAAAAACCGTTTCCCGCAGCCGAGCACGGCGAGCACGACGATCCAGAGATAAACGTTTGTGAATACGCTCTGCAAACAGGCCGCCTCGGTGAAGTTCTGCGCACCGTAGTAAATCGCATACGCCACAGCGCTCACAGCCGCCGCGCAGGCCATCGGCACGCACGCCCTCGCCGCGATATCCTGCACCGCGCCGTGCGAAAAGACGTAGTAACCGATCAGGAACGCCGCGAAGTAGATGCCGCAACGAGACATGGTCAGCACGGGCATGTTGAGCACCTGCGCCGCCGCGAAGATCACAACCGCCAGCAGCAGCAGGACCGGCAGATTCGCCCGCCCGCACAGCGTCCACACGCGATCCGCCCTGTCGAGCTTTTTGAGCAGCACGAGCGCGCAAGAAAACACGAACAGCATCTGAATGAACCAAAGCGGGCCGATGCCGCTGATCACCGAGATCGGGTACACCATAAAGCCCGGCATGAGCCCCAGCGCGCCGCCCATTTTGATGTTCAGATAGCCCGTCACCCAATGCACCACAAACAGGCCGAGCGTCGAGGGCACCAGCAGCTTCACCGCGCGGTCTTTGATGAATTGCCCGCCCGTGCGCTTTTGCAG
>CALVTQ010000063.1 GCA_944362695.1 uncultured Clostridia bacterium | reverse complement strand
TGCAGGAGCGGCAGGACAAGCTCTATGATCAGATTGCCGCCATCGAGGTCAGCATGGCCGAGGTGCAGACCCGCATGGAGAACATCCGCCAGCACCGGATTTCCACCGACAACGTCTATCAGTTCCTGCTCTACTTCGACAAGCTCTATGGCCAGTTCACCGACCTGGAGAAAAAGACCTTCATGAACAGCTTCATCGAGCGCGTGGAGATTTTCCCGGAGCGCCAGAGCGACGGCCGCATCATCAAGCGCATCGAATTCCGCTTTCCCGTCTATATTCAGGGCGCAGAACGCACCGCCTTGAGTTGGGATAAAACGGATATGTCTGAGACGGTCATGTCCTTCACCCACCCCTGACGCCATACCCGCCCTCAATTCCCCCCAATTTATCCCCACGCAAAAAACGCCCCGGCTGCATTGATGTCGCAGCCGGAGGCGCTTTTCTTTTGTTTTAGCTTTACAGGGGAAGTTGCCGGCCGGCGCTATGCTCACAGCTTGCCGTCGCCGCCGCAGTACCTGCAGCGGACCTCGCCCGAGCCGTTGCACACTCTGCATCTCACCTTGCCGTAGCTGCACGAGCCGCAGGACACGTAATCCCACGAGCCGCCGGTGCCGGAGCCGCTGTAATTCGGCGTGCTGATGTATGTCCGCTTTCTGCCGGAGCCGCCGCAAATCGCGCAGTCCGTCTTGCCGAAGCTGCAATTGCTGCAATCGACTTTGCCGCCGCTGCAATAGTGGCAATCGCGGCCGCCGTACACGGGAACGTCATACGAGCTGCCCGAGCTGGACGAGCTGCCCGAGCCGGATGAGCTGCCCCAGCTGCTCCCGCCGGAGCTGCTTCCGCCGGAGTTGCGCAGATACGTCAGGTCCTGCACGACGATGCCGAATTCATTCTCGAGCACGGAATACTTCACCGAAACATAGGCGTCCTTCGATCTGCTGTATCTGATTTTGTACCAATTGCCCTCCTGGCCCAAATAGGTGAACGTATCGTTGGGATCGGCCTCTTCGATGACGGTGGAGTTGGTCGTCGGGGCGGTGCGCACGTTGACGGTCCGTGTGTTCTTGATGCGCACGGTCACCCCTCCCGACACCGACTTCTCCTCCAGCACGGAATAGTTCGCGGAGACATAGCCCACCGAATCGGCCAGCGAGATCTTGTATCAGTTGCCCGACTGGCCCAGATACTCGAACTCATCGTCCGGGTTTGCCTCCATGATGACGTTCGAATTGGTCGTCGCCGCGTCGCGGATATTGACCTTGCGCGTGTTCTGAATACGCACGACCTTGTCCTCAGCTGCCGCAGCGCACATCGCCACGCAGAGCACCATCAGCACGGCCAGCACGCCGCAAATCCATTTTTCATGCCTCATCCTCCTTTGGTATTGCATTTCATCTGTTGTGTGTTCCCCGCCTTCGCCTTTCGCTTGCGCACGGGGCAATTTGTTCTGGTCATGTATTTCGACATAATCGGGTGATTTCCTCCCTGATTCTCCCGCTGTTTTTCCTTCTGATTCAAGGGTTTTCGCGTTCGCCGTCTGCGGCGGGAGCGATGCGCGGGGCGGGCGGTGGTTTTGCCCATCGTTTCGCGGATTGGCCGCAGGCACGGGGCTTTTCATCGCCTTTCACATGTATAGAGGAGGCGAAGGGCGCGTTTGTTTACCCTTCTTGAAATTTTCGCGCATTTTTCATTTCCCCAAAATAAAAAAAGGCGGCACGCCGTGTGCGCCTGACTGCCCCTCGCCCGGCCCGCCCCTACATCAGCGGCGCGGCCTTGCGCCCATTTTCTTCCCGCATTGCGTAAAAAAGCCCCGCCCGCCGCCATCCGCCCGGCATGGGCAGACGCGAAGGGAGGGGCATCGCGTTTCATTCGGGGAAGAAGACCTCGGCGGCATCCGCCAGCTCGTCGACGCGCGCGCTCAGGCGCTCCTGGCAGCGCTGCTGGTAGATCTGCGCCGCCAGCTCGTCGTGCTGCTCCTGCGTGATCTCGCCGTCGCCGCTGAACGCATCGCGCACGTCCTCGTCGGTGACGGGCCAGTCCGCCGTCAGCCAGTCATAATAGCGCACGGTCGCCAGCTGCGTGCGGTAGACGTCGATGTAGTCCTCGACGGTCACGCCGAGAATCTGCGCATAGCCCAGCGCGTATTCGCTCATGTCGGCCTGTTCATCGGCCTCAAGCGAATCGCGCAGCGTCTCGCCGACGTCATCCAGCGCCTGCTCGTAGGCGGCCGTGCCCTGCTCGACGGCCCACTGCTCGCTCTCCGCGTCCAGCGGCAGGAAGCCCTGCGCCTGCATATCCTGCCGCACGAGCATCTGCTCGATGGCCGCGGTCAGCGCGAGGTCCTGCACATAGGCGCGCATGGCCTCGTCGGTCACGTCCACGCCCATCGCGGCGTAATTCGTCAGATAGCTCGTCTCCACGGGTGCGTATTCGTCCTGATACAGCGCCTCGCCGTTGACCGTGGCGACGACCGGGTTCTCCTGCGCCTGCTCGCATGCGCCCACGCACGCGGCGAGGATCAGCCAAAGCGCGAGCACGGCGCGCAGCATGCTTTTCATGATGCAATCTTCCTTTCAAAAGCAAGCGCGCCCGGAGCAGGACAACCGAGAAAGTCGGTTCGCGCTGTCCGCCCCGGGCGCGCCTGTTATGGGAGTTTCTATGGCGTCAGCGGCTTGGCGACGGCCTCACCGCCCGTGCGCATATCAGTAGCTCAGACCGAAGCCGGAGACGTAGAGGTTGCCGTCGGCGTCCTTGTAGGCATAGCTGCCGGACGGGGACTTCGCCAGCACGTCAGCGCTCATGTACTGATCCTTGTCATAGCCGGGCACGTCGTTCGGGGAGGCGCAAACCTCGTAAACGGTGCCGTCCTCGCGGGTGACCTCGGTCAGCGCGATGACATCCTCGCAAGCGACCATGGTCATGGAGAGCTTGCCGGTCGGGTTGTAGTTGCCCACGATGACGTCAACCTGCGCGCTGTACGCGTTGGCCAGGGACGCCTTGGAGGTGGTGTACTGCGCGAGCAGGGCATCCACGTGCGGCTCGAGGGCATCCAGGATCCACGGGCTGGTGCAGACGATGGTGGCCACGACCTTGCCGCCGTTGGCGTGCACGGCCTCGGCGACCTCGGCGATCTCCTCGACATCCTCCAGCGTGGTGACCTCGATCATCTCGCCGGTCTTGGCCTGGGAGCCCGCGCCGAACATGTCGTTGTCGGACTTGGTGACATCGCGCTCGGCGACCTCAAGCTCCTCGACCAGGCTCAGCACGCCCTCGGACGGGCCGGCGGAGGTGGAGTTGGTGGCCTTCGGCTCGACGTACAGGTACGCAACCTGGGCCTCCTCGGCATTGTCGACGATCTCGAAGCCCTGCGCCTCAAAGAGGGCGGCCAGCGTATCGACGGTCTCGTCGTTCTCGCCGTTGCCGGTGAAGTTCTGGATGTAGAGCTTGGTGCCCGCATCCTTGGCCAGCGGCAGGGCCGCCTCGTGGTTCTTCATCAGGACGGTGGCCTTCAGGTGCAGCTGGTAGCTCTGCTCCTGCGCGGTCGCCATGTTGGTGGCGCGCACTTCGTCGGCCTTCATGTAATCGAGGTAAGCGTTGTCAAACAGGCCCTGCTTGAACAGCGCGGTCGCGCGGTTGATGTTCGCGCGGTCCAGATCCTCCTTGGGCAGCAGGCCGGCCACGACGGCGCCCGCGATGCCCTCCGGGAACAGCTCGCCGCCGATGGCGTCGGTGCCCGCAGAGATCAGCTTGGCATAGCGCTCAACGCCGGTGAGCGTCTCCACGCCGAAGGTCTGGGTGTTGGTGATGCCGGAGTCGGAGTTGACGAAGCCCTTGAAGCCCATGATGTCGCGCAGCAGCGTGGTGATGATCTCCTCGTTGTACGCGGAACCGAGCTCGTTGACCTTCACCTCATGGCCGCGATAGGTCTGGGTGACGGAGCGCTCGTCCTTGGTGTCGCGGGAGTAGCACGGCATGATCGCGCCGACGCCCGCGTCGATGGCGGCCTGGAAGCCGACCAGCTGGTACTTCTCAAGGGAGCCCTCGGTCGGGTAGAGGCGCCACTGGCCCTGATAGGTGTGGGACTCGAAGCCATTCTCAGCGGCGCCGTCGCCCGGGAAGTGCTTGGCGGAGAGCACGACGGAATCCTTGTTGACGCCGTCCTTGCCGACCTGATAGCCGTCAACCAGCGCGTCGATGATGCCCGCGGTCACGTCGGGGCGCTCGCCGTAGGTGCCGGAGTTGCGCGGCCAGCGCGGGTCGGTCGCCAGATCGATCTGCGGGCCATACATGAAGATGATGCCCTGCGCGCGCCACATCTGGCGGTCAACCTCGGCGTAATCCTTGATGGCCTGGTAGTTGCCATCGCCCAGAACGGCGGCGGCCATGCCCAGGGAATCCGGGAAGCCGGCGGCGATCGGGTTGGAGATCAGGGTGTACGGGATGGCCGGGGTGCCCGCCTTGGCGGCGTCCCACTCGGCGATCTCGGTGGCGACGTTGACCAGCAGCGCCACCATGGAGGCATCGAAGTTCAGGCCGCCGCGATACACGCCCGCGCGGACCTTGCCGATGGTGAGCACCTGATCATCCGCGCCGGCGAAGCCGCTGGCATTGCGGTTGAACATGGTCAGGTTCTGGCTCTTCTCGCCCTCGGCGACCATCGGGAAGACCTTCGCCGGGTTGATGGTGCCGTCCTCGTTCTTCGCATCGGCCACCGTGCGGGAGACCGGGTTGATGACCAGGGAGTTGAGCACGAAGCCGGACTGCTCCATCAGGGTCATCTTGGTGACCATGTCGGCGGCGCGGGTCTCGGCGTCGTTGCGCCAATCCTCGAACACGTCGAGCTCATGGTCGTTGTCGGAATCCTTGAAGTAGAGGCCATCCTGCTTGATCACGCCAACCGTGGTCACGCCGATGGTCGGGCCGTTCTCGTTCTCATAGAAAACAGGCTCAAGATACGTCTTGGTCGGGTCGACCTGCGTTGCATCGTAGGGCGCGGCGATGTATTCCGCCGTGCTCTCGGCAAACGCGGCGGGCATCGTGCCCAGCAGGATTGCAGCGGCGAGAATCGTGCTCAGAATCCTTTTCATGCAAATTCTCCTTTTCTATTTTTGTACGTTTTGAACAGTTTGCCGCGCGAAGGCACCCTGTTCTTGTTGTATCTATTATAAAGGATTTGTGAAAATGTGAGAAGGGGATTGTCTTGAAATCCCCTTTTGACGGCGCTAATGCCAAAGGCGTCAATTCGCGCTCAAAACACAACGCGAATTGACGCCTTTTTTCTTTTAATCGATCTGTTCGCCTCGTCATGCCGCGTCGGGCTTCATCAGAACGGTGAGCTTGAAGATGTGGTTCTCCGCCTGCACGGACGCGACGCCGCCGTGATCCTCGGCGATGCTCTGGATGGAGCGCAGGCCGAAGCCGTGGCCCGCGCCCTCCTTGGTCGTCACGGGCATGCCGTCCACGATGTGCGGCTCCGTCTGGTAGTAGTTTTCCACGTGCAGAACGACCATATCCCCGCGCGATGTCGCCTTGAGCGCGATGACGCGCCGCTCGCGGTCGTCCACCTTCGAGCAGCTCTCCACCGCGTTGTCAAGCGCATTGCCGAACAGCGAGTAGATCTCCATCTCGCTCATGAAATCGAACATATGCCCGTCGATGATGTAGGAGAACTTGATGCCCAGCGTCTGGCAGAGGATGTTCTTTTCGGTGAGCACGACGTTGATGGCCTCGTTGCCGCATTCGACGACCGTGCCGTATTCGATGATGGAATCCTCGAGCTTGTCGATGTATTTGTCGAAGCTCGCCTTGCCCACGCGCGAGCGGATGGCCGCAATCTGATGCTTGAGGTCGTGGCATTTTACCTGAAGGGACGTGATGCCGTCGCGGCTCATCTGGTAGTACTGCATCTTGTTGCTGATGAAGGCGTGCATATCGGCGTTGGCCTGCTGTGTCTGGGCCAGGCGCGCCAGCAGAAGCAGCATGATGTAATTCATGATCGTATACAGCAGCGCGCACAGATAATATAGAAAGAACGCGCCGCTCTCCGCCGTGAAGACGTGGCCGCAGAACTCGAGGATCATCTGGCAGCCGATCAGACCAATCGCCGCAAAGCGCATCGGCCTGTCCGGCACGGGCATCGACGGGTTGTGCAGCGCCGTGCGCATCACCGCGCGGCACAGCCAGCACACCAGGCCGTAGACGATATAGGACACGACCGCGCCGGATATGCTGTAAAGCGACCAGAGCTTCGGCACGCCCGCCAGCTCCAGCGCATAGCCGCCGGTCTTGAACGTGTTCCACGCGATTTTGAAGATCGTCAGCGCGAAGAGCTGACGGCAGATCATCTCGCCCATCGACGCCTGATAGCAAAACGCATAGACCAGCAAAAACAGCACGTTCATCAAAAGCAGATGCAGGCTGAAACCGAGGCCCTGCAGGACGTGGCTGGCGATGAGCGTCTCGATCGCAAAGCGCACCGTCCAGCTCGCCGCGCACAGCAGCACGAACGACCCCGCCGCCCGCAGCGCGAACGAGCGCCGCTTCTTGCCGTTGCCCAGCATCATCAGCAGCAGAAAGAAGATCAGCGCCGAGGAGATGCGATGGTCGACATAGCGTATCCAGAGATTGTCTTCAATCATAAATTCTCACCCAGGAAGTTGGAGAAGCGCTGCATGATCTCCTTCCTGTGGGATTTGGAGATGGAGATCTGCGTGCCTTCCACGGTCAAAAAGTCGCCGCTGATGTTGGAGACATAGCGCATGTTGACCACAAAGGAGCGGTTGCAGACGATGAAGCGCTTGGGGTCGAGCTTTCTGATGACGTCCGAAAGCCTGCCGCGCGCGTCGTATACGCCCTTTGTCGTGTGATAGACGAGGTTGTGGTCGAACACCTCGACATAGGTGATATCGCCCGAGGACAGGGAGACGATGCCCTCGCTGGTCTTGATGGCGATGAGCGTGGCGGACGTGCTGTCCAGCCGCGCGATGGCCTTGTCCAGCACATAGTTGATGGAATACTGGTCGGCGGGCTTGACGATGAAATCAAGCGCGTCCACCTCGTATCCCTTGATCGCCAGCTGAGCCATGTGCGTCACGAAGATGAGCATGCAGTTTGTGTTGATCTTGCGCATGATGCGCGCGACCTCGATGCCATCGAGCTTGTCCATGCGGATATCCATGAACACGATGTCGTAGTTCTCCGTGCTGCGGATGAAATCCAGCGGATCGTGAAACGTGCGGAACATATACGACCGGTCGTGCTTTGCGAAATATTGTGCGATGAGCGCGCTCAGGGCGTTCGCCTCGTCGCGGTCGTCGTCTACGATGGCCAGCAGCAGCATGCTTTTTCACTCCCTTATGTGGATTGCACATATGTATATTAACACAACATGCATCAATTCTCAAGAAATTTCCCATCGCATACGATGCAAAAAATGAGGAAGGCGCGCATTGCACGCGGCCTTCCCCCGTTGATTTTGATTCGTCAGGCGGCTTTCTTCTTCTTCTTTCCGCCGATGCCCGCGATGTCGAGCACGAGCACCACGGCGGCAATCGCAGTCAGCGCCATGAGCGTGTACTGCGCGATGTTGAGCGCCATCTGCCACCACGGCGTCACGGCGACGATCATGGTGTTCGGGCTCACGCCGTCCATGCCGCGGGAGTGCAGAACGGTGTAGAGCACGCGCTTGGCGGAGGTGCGCATCGCCTGGGCCACAGCCGCGTTGGGCGTCGCGCCGTCCGGGCCGTAGGCGGCCAGCTCGCTGATGTCGTCGCCCACGAAGTTATCCGGGATGTCGTTGCCCGCGACGATTTCGTTGGCCTTGACCATGTAGGTGTTGTCATACATGTCGGTGACGGCGAAGCCATCCATGCCCGCCTCGCCGCGCAGCCAGCCCTCCAGCAGCTCGGGATACGCGCCCGCCCAGATCGCGCCCAGGCGGTTGAAGGCGGTCATCACGCACTTGGCGCCCGCATTGACGATCGGCAGCTCGAAGGCGCGCAGGTAGATCTCGCGCAGCGCCTGCTCGTTGCACCATGTGCCGATGCCGGCGCGGTTGTTCTCCTGATCGTTGAGCACGAAGTGCTTGTTGTAGACATACACGCCCTTGGACTGGATGCCCTCGGTCTCGGCGGTGTCGATGAGGCCGGTGAGGATGCCGTCCTCGGAGTAGTACTCAAACACGCGGCCCGCGTACGGGGAGCGATGGATGTTCAGGCCGGAGCCGTACAGGCCCGCATAGCCGGCCCACATCGCGTCCTCGCCGATGAGCTCGCCGACCTCCTTGGCCAGCTGGTCGTTGAAGGTCGCGGCGATGATGCCGTTGCAGGGATAGCAGGTGCCCTTGGCATCCTTGAGCGGATCGTTGGTCTGCACGGCGTAGCCGTTCTCGCCGATGGAGTACTTCTGGGTCACGCCGGACGGGCCGTTGTGGTCAACCGTCAGCGGCTTGCCGATCTCGTCGATGTTGATGGTCATGCGCAGGCCGTTGGCCGTGATCTTGGCCAGCTGGTCATACGTGAGCTGATCCATGAAGGTGTCCCACATCGGGTCGTCGTAGGCGTAGTCCTTCATGTGAATGAGCTGCATGTTGGCGTTGACGCCCATCGTCGGGAACTCGACGCCCTCGCCGCTGGGGAGGTCGCTGTCATCGAGCACCGCGTCGGCGGCGATCTGCTCGTTCATCTTCAGCTGCACCGGGCCGGCGGTGACGGTGCCTTCCCAGTCGCTGCGGGAGTAGTAGGTGACGGTGTTGTCGCCGGAGCCCTCGTAGCGGTTGATGTCCGCGTCGGCGAACAGGCTGGTGACCTGCGCGTCGGTGCCGTAGGACGTGGCGTAGGTGGTGGAGTCAAACGCGAGATCCATCGCGTAGGCCAGCGCCGCGTCGCCCTCGGCGGTCATGCCGTCGGCGGCCGTCTTGCCCTTGGCGGCGAGGATGTTGTTGGTGGCCTGATGCGCGTTCTCCGCGGCGGTCAGGTAGTAGGTGCCCTCGTCCAGGATGTACACGCCCGTGCCCAGCGCGTCATAGCTGGTCAGGAAGTACTCCGGCACGCTGACGGTGATCGTCTCGCTGGCGCCCGGCTCGAGCACGGCGGTCTTGCCGTAGCCCACGAGCTCGACGCTCGCCTTCTCGATCTGGTTCTCGCGGTCATAGTCGGTGTACGGCTTCTGGGCGTAGATCTGCACGGTCTTCTTGCCCGCCGCATTGCCCGTGTTGGTGACGTTCACGCTCACGGTGTAGGAGACGTCCTTGCCCTCGCCGGTCTTCTCCACCTTCATATCGCTGAAGGAGAACGTCGAGTAGCTCAGGCCGTAGCCGAACGGGAAGGCCACGATGTCGTCATAGACGAAATTGCCGGCCTTCGGCGTGCCCAGCACAACGTCCTCATAGCGCGTCTCGGTGTACTTGTAGCCCAGGTAGATGCCCTCCTGATAGACCACGTACTGATTGAAGCGCAGCGCGTTGGTGCCCAGCTGATAGTTGTTGGCATCGGCGTAGGTGTAGGAGCCGAAGTTGTTCATGACCGGGTTGAGCTGGTTGTCCGTCCACCACGTGTCCGGCAGGCTGCCCGACGGGTTGACCGCGCCGGAGAGCACGTCGCCCACGGCGTAGATGCCGGTCTGGCCGACGGAGCCGACCCACAGCGCGGCGTCAATGCCGTACGCCTCGTCGTTGATGAAGCCCACGGACATCGGGTTGGCGCTGTTGATGATGACGGTGATGGAGCGGATGCTGCCCTCGTCCTTGAGCTCCTTGAGGCCCTCGAGGATGGAAAGCTCGTCCTCGTTGAGCTTGAGGTAGTCATTGTCAAGCGCGTCGTCGATGGTGACGGTCAGGTCGTTGCCCTCGCCGCCGACGCGGCCCACGACGTAGATCACGTCCTCGCCCTGGCCCAGGCCGTCGCTGTTCTTCTTGACGCGGCTCCAGCGGGTCTCGGCGATCTCGTGCGCGTTGCGCTTGGCTTCCTTTTCAATATAGTAGTCAAACAGCGGCTGGTTGACCACATTGAAGCCGGCTTCCTTCATCATGTCGACGTAGTTGGCCGCGCCCGCCGCGTCCACAGCGCCGGAGCCGGTGCCGCCGTAGACCGGATCGAGCACCGTGACGCCCACGAGCGACACGTTCGCGCCCGGGGCCAGCGGCAGGGCATTGTTGTCATTCTTGAGCAGGACGATGCCCTCGCCCTCGACCTCGCGCACCTTCGCCTCGCCCGCGGCCTTGAGCTCGGCCAGCGAGGAGAATTTGCTCTCAAAATAGCGCGCGTATTCCTCGGTTTCGCCCTCGGCCAGCGTGCTGACCACCTTGGAGGTGGACGTGCCGAGCGCGGCGTTGATCTGGCCGGCGATCTCGCCGGCGATCACATTGCCGGTGAAGACAATGGCGCAAAGGCCCGCCGTCACATTCAGAAACAGCTTTTTCAGCGTCCTTCTGGTTGTTGGTTTCATGGGGGAAAATCTCCTTTCCAGATGATTGCCCGAATTTGCAGGGAATCAACCGCGGCGGCCCATGCGGCGGCTGCGCGCGAGGAAGCCCTGCGCCGGTCCTGCGCGGCAAGCGGACCGACAGACCGCAAGGCTTCATTTTCGTTCATTTTATACGAATTCTGGCCAAAAAGAAAGTCATTTGTCGTGCAAGCGCGCCTTTGTGTCGGCAAATGCCCCGATTGCAATTCGCGCTGCGTATGTGTCGTGAATTTTGTTTTGCATACACTCGCGTCGTCCTGCGGTCGGTTCGCACGGTTTTTGGACGGCAGAGCGCGGCGGGCTTCGCAAAAAACGTTTGCAGCGGGCGCGCATTTATGACATAATACAATTAACCTTATAAAAGGAGCAGCCTGCCTGCGGCTTTGGGGACGGAAATGCGGTTCTTTTCCCGGCGCGGCGGGTTGCCAGTCGTGCACCGGTTCGGCGATTTCGGCGCGGCCATCGAATCTGTGTAACCCGATTCGCACCGGCAGGGGCAAGCTATGCCCGCCGGCTCAACCGAAAGGAGAACCTGACATGAGCGAAACCTCCGGCAAGAAGGCGTGGGGCGTCTATGCCACCGTCCTGGCGGCTATTCTGGCGCTTGCCGCCGGCATCTTTTTCCAGGTCATCAACGGCACGTTCGGCGCGACCCACCGCGTGTGCTATGACGTCGCGGTCGTCGCGCTGCTCATCGGCGGCGCTGTCGTCGCCGCTGTGCTCGTGGCGCTCAAGCGCTACGGCCTGGCCTCGGCGGTGGCCTGCGCCGCTCCGGGCTGCGCGCTGCTGTTCTTTGTCCACAAGTGCTACTGGTATGTCAGCGACGTCTTCGTCGCCATCGACGAGAAGGGCTTCGACCCGAATTTCATCACGTTCACGGCCCTTGCCGCCGCGGCGTTCGTCGTGGGCGAAATCGCCCTCTACGCCCGCAAGGTCAAGAAGGTCAAGGCCTGACGCCATGCTCTGCCCCGCTCAACCGGCGGGGCTTTTCTTTTTTTCCGAATCGCATGCATTACACCGCTTATTTGCGCCGCAAGCCGCGCCTGCGCTGCGTTCGCGATGGATATTCGGCGCGAATATGCAGATGCGTTCTTTTGCGCCCGTGCTTTATGCATTCGTGAAAATACCCTTCCTTTATTCTGGTCAATATGATACATTATAGTACAAGAGATTGTACGCATTGAATATTTTCTACGCGAAAAACATGCACCACCCGCTGCGCGGCGCACACCTGGGCCGCACGGCAAAAGGAGATCACATGAGACAGACCATCGATCTGTGCCCCGGCTGGCGATTCACCGGCCTTGACGGCACGACCGTCCCCGTCGACGTGCCCCACACGTGGAACAACATCGACGGCCAGGACGGCGGCAACGACTACAAGCGCGGAACCTGCCTCTACGAGCGCACGTTCCCCCGCCCGGACTTTGACCCCGAGACCCAACGCGTGTTCATCGAGTTCGACGGCGTCAACGCGAGCGCGGATGTGAAGCTGGGCGGCGCAGCCGTCTGCCATCACGACGGCGGCTATTCCACCTTCCGCGCGGACATCACCGATATGCTCGAGGATACCAACGAGCTGTCCGTGTCCGTGGACAACAGCGTGAACGACCGCGTCTATCCCCAGAAGGCCGACTTCACCTTCTACGGCGGCATCTACCGCGCCGTGCGTCTGGTGATCGTCAACAAGGCCCACTTCGCGATGGACATCTTCGGCTCCTGCGGCATCCGCGTGACCGCCACGCCCAAGGGCGAGGGCGCGGGCGTGCGCGTGCAGAGCCACGTGACCGAAGGCGACGTGCGCGTCACCATCCTTGACAAGAAGGGCAAAGCCGTGGGCGCCGACGAGGGCACGGACTGCACCATCGAGCTGGCGAAGGCCCGCCGCTGGCACGGCACGAGCGACCCGTATCTGTACACCTGCCGCGCCGAGGTGCTCGTGGACGGCCATGTCACCGACAGCCTGGACATCGCCTTCGGCGTGCGCTCCTTCCGCGTCGATCCCAAGATCGGCTTCGTCCTCAACGACAAGCCCTATCCGCTGCACGGCGTCTCCCGCCATCAGGACCGCAAGGGCCTGGGCAACGCCATCACCCGCGAGATGCACGAGGAGGACATGGCGCTCATCCGCGAGATGGGCTGCAACACCGTGCGTCTGGCGCACTATCAGCACGACCAGTACTTCTACGACCTGTGCGACAGGGCGGGCATGGTCGTCTGGGCGGAGATCCCCTACATCAGCGAGCACATGAACAATGGCCGCGCCAACACCATCAGCCAGATGGAGGAGCTCATCGAGCAGAACTACAACCACGCCTGCATCGTCTGCTGGGGCGTCTCCAACGAGATCACCATCAGCACAAAGGACAAGGCCGACATGCTCGACAACCACCGCGTGCTCAACGATCTCGTGCATCAGATGGACCCCACGCGCTTCACGACGCTGGCGTGCTACGCGATGTGCGGCCCGTTCAACCCCGTCGCCCACATCACCGACACGGTGAGCTGGAACCTGTATCTGGGCTGGTACGTGCCGGGCATGTTCCTCAACGACCTGTGGATCGGCTTTTTCCATCTGCGCTATCCGAACCGTCCGCTGGGCTATTCCGAGTACGGCGCGGAGGGCATGCCGAACCTGCACAGCGAGCATCCCCGCCGCAACGACCACACCGAGGAATATCAGGCGAAGTACCACGAGTTCATGCTCCGCTGCTTCCGCCGCCATCCGCACATGTGGGCCACGCACGTGTGGAACATGTTCGATTTCGCCGCGGACGCCCGCGATCAGGGCGGCGAGCCGGGCATGAACCACAAGGGCCTTGTGACCTTCGACCGCAAGACGAAGAAGGACAGTTTCTACCTCTATAAAGCGTGGTGGAATCCCGACCCGTTCGTGCATATCTGCTCTAAGCGCTTTATGAACCGCGCCGCCAAGGCGATTACCGTCAAGGTCTACTCCACCGAGAAGACCGTCACCCTGCGCGTCAACGGCAAGCTCGTGGGCGAGAAGACCAGCCCCGACCATGTGTTCACCTTCCGCGTGCCGATGGAGAAGGAGCTGCGCGTGGAGGCCGTCGCCGGCAAGTGCCGCGACAGCGCGACGTTTGTGAAGGTTGATGCGCCCGACCCGTCCTACAAGCTGCGCAAGGACAGCAAGAAACAGAAATCCAACTGGGTCTGATCCCGGCTGTACGTTTTGACAAAAGGAGGCACCCCTCATGCAGAAAACCACGCAGACTCATGACGGCGTGAACCGCGCGAAGCTCTATCAGCTCGTGCTCTTCCCGCTCAACAACGGCGCGACGAACGTCTACTTCGTCCTCATCCTGTCCTACATCGCGCAGTTCGGCTCGTCCATCCTCCAGCTGGGCATGTTCGCCTCGCTGATGGTCACCGTGATGCGCGTGGCCGACGCGCTGACCGACCCGATCATCGGCGCGATGATGGACCGCACGTCCACCAAGATCGGCAAGTTCCGTCCGTTCATGATCCTCGGCTCGGCGACGATGGCCGTCAGCGTGCTGCTGATGTACGTCGGCCTGCCGTTCATCCCGGAGACCATGATGTGGCTGCGCTATGTGGCCTTCACGCTGGTCTACTTTATCTGGGTGCTGGGCTACACGTTCCAGACGAGCTGCACCCGCGCGGGCCAGACCGTTCTGACCAATGACCCGAACCAGCGCCCGATGTTCACCATCTTCAACACCGTGGGCTCCATGCTGGGCATGGGCGTCATGCAGTTCATGATCCCGCTGATCAAGGCCATGTTCGACGTCAAGGATGAGGCGGGCGTGCTCATCTCCTCCGGCTACGCGAACCCGGCGCTCTACCGCATCATCGCCCCCGTGGGCATCGTCATCTCCGTGCTGCTGACCGTGCTGGCCATCATCGGCATCGCCGAGAAGGATCAGCCCAAGTATTACGGCATCGGCGGCAAGCAGGAGAAGGTCAGGATCTCCGAGTACGTCGAGATCATCAAGAGCAACAAGCCCATGCAGCGCCTGATGGTCGCCGGTGCGGGCTGCAAGCTGGCGCTGGCCATCGCCACGAACACCACCGTTCTGCTCGCGCTCTACGGCATCGTGATGGGCAACTACAACGCGCTCTACCTGCCGATGATGGTGCTGGGCTACGTCTTCGCCGTGCCGTTCTTCCTGCTCTCCGTGCGCACCAGCCAGAAGCAGGGCCAGAAGGCCTCCCTCGTCCGCTATGTCTCCGTCGCGCTGATCTGCTATGTCGGCGTGCTCGCGCTGCTGCTGGCCAACCAGCACGGCAACCCGGCGCTGACCCTCGCCTTCCCGATGAACGGCGGCGGCATGATCAACCTGTATACCGTCGCGTTCATCCTGTGCTTCGGCATCGGCTACGGCGCGTATTACGCCACGGCGGATATGCCGATTCCGATGGTCGCCGACTGCTCGGACTACGAGACCTACCGCTCCGGCAAGTACATCCCCGGCATCATGGGCACGCTGTTCTCTCTGGTTGACAAGCTCATCTCCTCGCTGGCCCAGACGCTGGTGGCCATCATCTTCCTCGTCTGCGCGGGCCTGTCCGATCTGCCGACCGACGGCACGCCGTATTCCGCGGGCATCAAGGTCGCCGTCATCATCATGTTCTGCGTCATTCCGATGCTCGCCTGGGCCGCGACGCTGCTGGCCATGCGCGGCTACAGCCTCACCGGCGCGAAGATGAAGGAGATTCAGGCGGTCAACACCATGCGCAAGAAGGGCATCGCCCAGGGCATGACCCTCGAGCAGACGATGGAGCGCTGGAAGACCATCGAGGACTGCACCAACGATCCCGTGTAACCCGTTCATGTTGAACCTGTTCATATCGAAAGGAGCGACCTTCCCATGAAAAGTTCTTTCCGCTGGTACGGCGAGAGCGATCCGGTCACGCTGGATATGATCCGCCAGATCCCCGGCATGCGCTCGATCGTCTCCGCCGTCTATGACGTGAAGCCCGGCGAGGTCTGGCCGGAGGAATCCATCAAGCGCCTCGTCGACCTGTGCGCCGAGAAGGGCCTCGTCTTTGACGTGGTCGAGTCCATCCCCGTGACCGAGGAGATCAAGCTCGGCGCGCCGGAGCGCGACCGCCACATCGAGAACTACTGCGAGTCGATCCGCCGCTGCGCCAAGTACGGCATCAAGTGCATCACCTACAACTTCATGCCCGTCTTCGACTGGACGCGCACGCAGCTTGACAAGATGGCCGCCGACGGCTCCACGAGCCTGGTCATGTACTGGGATCAGATGAAGGGTCTGGACCCGCTCAAGGACGACATCCACCTGCCGGGCTGGGATTCCAGCTACACGCAGGATCAGGTTCGCGACCTCATCCGCGCCTACGGCGAGCTGGGCGAGGAGGGCCTCTGGAAGAACATCGAGTACTTCCTCAAGAAGGTCATCCCGGTCGCCGAGGAGTGCGGCGTCGTGATGGCGCTCCACCCGGACGATCCGCCCTACCCGATCTTCGGCCTGCCGCGCGTCATCACGGGCGAAGCGAATCTCGACCGCTACCTGTCCATCGTCGACAGCCCGGCGAACACGCTCTGCCTGTGCACCGGCTCTCTGGGCTGCTCGCCCAAGAACGACATCCCCGCGCTGGTTCGCAAGTACAGCGCCATGAAGCGCATCGGCTTCATGCATCTGCGCAACGTACGCATCCTGCCGGATACGTCCTTTGAGGAGTCCGGCCACCTGACCAAGGACGGCTCGCTTGACATGAACGCCATCGTCAAGGCGCTGGTGGAGACCGGGTTCGACGGCTACTTCCGCCCCGACCACGGCCGCATGATCTGGAGCGAGGTCGGCTCAAACGCCAAGCCCGGCTACGGCCTGTTCGACCGCGCGCTCGGCTCGGCGTATCTCAACGGCCTCATCGAAGCGAACGGCGGCACCATCGAGTGACCCGCCCCAAAACATATCAGAAAGGATGAATGAACCATGAATCTTCCCCTGAACGTCGATTTTACCGGTAAGGTCGTCGTCGTCACCGGCGCGGGCGGCGTGCTCTGCGGCGATATGGTGCGCGCCTATGCGCAGGCCGGTGCGAAGGTCGCGGCCCTCGACCTCAACGAGGACGCCGTCAAGGCGCTGGCCGCCGACCTGACCGCGCAGGGCTACTGCTGCGTGGGCTACAAGGCGAACGTGCTCGATCCCGAGGCGCTCGAGGCCGTGCATCAGCAGGTGCTCGCCGACCTCGGCCCGTGCGATATCCTCGTCAACGGCGCCGGCGGCAACAATCCGCGCGCCACGACCGACAACGAGTATCAGCACGAGGCGAAGGAGGGCCAGAAGACCTTCTTTGACCTCGATCAGAGCGGCGTCGATTTCGTGTTCAAGCTCAACTTCCAGGGCACGCTGCTGCCCACGCAGGTGTTCGCCAAGGACATGGTCGCCCGCAAGAGCGGCAACATCCTGAACATCTCCTCGATGAACGCCTACATCCCGCTGACCAAGATCCCGGCGTACTCCGGCGCGAAGGCCGCCATCTCCAACTTCACCCAGTGGCTCGCGACGCATTTCGCGGGCGTGGGCATCCGCTGCAACGCCATCGCCCCCGGCTTCCTGGTCTCCAACCAGAACCGCGCGCTTCTCTTTAACCCGGACGGCACGCCCACCGCGCGCAGCGCCAAGATCCTCGCGGGCACGCCGATGGGCCGTTTCGTGGACAGCGCCGAGCTGCTGGGCGGCGTGTTCTTCCTGACCGACGACAAGGCCGCCAGCGCCATCACCGGCGTCGTGCTGCCGATCGACTGCGGCTTCGCTGCCTACTCCGGCGTGTAAAGTTCACAGTCGTTTCACAAAAAAAGGTTGCACCATGCACATGTTTGTGGTATAATTTATGGTAGAAATGGCAGACCGAAGCGTCTGCGACATAGAGAAAAGGAGTGTATTCACCATGAAGAAGTTTCTTGCCGTGCTGATGGTCGTCCTGATGCTCCCGTGCATCGCGATGGCCGAGGACCTGCTGAGCGCCGACCCCGCCGAGGTCATGACCTTTGACCGCGCTTCTCACGTCACCGCCTGGGAAGGCAAGTGGAGCCTGATCGGCGCGTACATCGGCGAGGAGTTCGCCGAGGAGTACGAGGTTGAGACCTCCGGCATGCTGCCCGTGACCGCGGGCGCCGTCACCGTCGTGCTGTCCACCGAGCTGGACGCCAGCGCTAACGACAAGCAGCTGGGCACCATGGTCGACATCGCTTCCTACATCCATGCGCACGTGCATGATCTCGCCGGCGTGCTGACCTTCGCCGAGGATCTGGGCGATGCCGAGGAGTACACCGTGAAGTCCGCCTGGGACGAGTGGCCGAACAACGTCGTGCGCGGCGAGAATGACGGCGACTTCAACTACGGCCCGGCCAGGACCCACGTCAAGGGCGAGGACGAGACCCTGCACTGGGCCGAGATCACCGGCGTGGAGATCGAGGACATGGACGAGATGAAGTACATCGGCGTCAACACCGCCGACCAGCTCATCCTCTGCTACGCGGATGACAACGTCGCCAAGAAGGACGGCGAGGTCGGCTTCGCGTACATCTTCGAGCGCGTCGTCGAGTAATCCATTCACATTCAAGGGCGGTGGCCATCAAGCGGTCGCCGCCTTTTTGCTGCCCAAAATCGCCCGCAGCGCCCTTTGTGCCGCATACAGCAGACGGCCCAGCCAACAGGCAAGGCCGTTTTTCCTTATTTACGCATCTCCCGCCGCCCTCTCTGGCCGCGCAAATTCGCCTGTGACGCCTTTCTCTCTGCATATGGTCAACTGTCCCATTCCGCCCGCAATCGCGCGCACACGGCCACGCAGCGCGCCCTACGCGCGATTTGAACGCCCCGCCGCGCCCGCTCGGTCCGGCGTCTTTTCTTTTGGACACAGCAAAAGAGCGGAAGGCCGTCGTCCCTCCGCTCTCAGTTTATGCGTTTACAGCCCGACGCGCAGCGCCTCGCCCGTGTATCGCACGCGCACCTCGCCGCCGCCCATGCGCCGCACGGTCAGCCCGATCTCCCGCGCCATGCCGGGATAGCAGCCCGCACACTCGCCGATGCGCAGCTCGTCCGCCGCGTCATCCCATGCAAGCCCGATGCGCGCGCACTCGCCCCGCTCGTAGCCGTAACCGTCGCCTGCGTCGTCGTAGAGCGTGAACGCCCCATCCGCGCCGGGCCAGACCATCAGCGTCAGCTCGCCGGGCCGATCGTCCGTGTGCTGCGTGACCGGCGCCGTGGGCAGTATCGCGCCCGCGCGCACAAAGACAGGGATGCGCGAAAGCGGCTCGTCGATGCGCACATCGCCCCCGCCCGCGAAGAACTCGCCCGTGTCCATCGCATACCAGCCCGCACATTCGGGCAGATACACCACCTCCGTCCGGTCTTCATGCAGCGCATCGCCGCCCGGCGCAAAGTACATCGGCCGCGTCACGGGCTTCACCAGCAGGAAGCCGCCGAGCATCATCTCATCCTCGACCCGCCGCGCGCGCATGTCCTCCGGGAACGCCAGCGCCGGGAAGCGCAGCATGGGCATGCCCGTCGCCGTGCACGCCGCCGCCAGCGAATAGATGTACGGCAGAAGCGCGTAACGCATGCGGATGGCCGCCAGAATCGCGTCGTAGAACGGCTCTCCCGGCTCGCCGAAGCGCCAGATCTCGCGCGGTGTGTCCGTGCCGTGCGAGCGCATGATGGGCAGGAACGCCGCGTATTGCAGCCAGCGCACGTACAGCTCCCGATACCCCGGATCGTCAACGCCCCGCTCGAAATCGCCCGCCCGGAACCATTCCCGCCCCGGCTTCACGAAGAACCCGCCGATGTCCGCGCTCCAATACGCCTCGCCCGCCGCCATGAAGTTCAGCCCCTCGGGGATGTGCCGCCGCAGCGTCTCCCAGCTCGCGCTCACGTCGCCCGACCACGTCACCGTCGCATAGCGGTGCTGCCCGGCGAAGGACGACCGCGTCAGGTTGTAGACGCGCTTCCCGCTCCCGCTCCGGCGCTGCCCCTCGTATATGCCCCGGCTGTGGTGCAGGCTGAACAGGTTGATCCTCGCCGGGTCGATGTATCGCGCGGCCTCCTGCGTGTTGATCCGCGCGCGCTCGTGCGGCTCGGGCTTCATCCCGCCGTGCCAGTCCGCCTCGAACGGCTCCGTGCAGTCGCACCACCACGCATCCACGCCGTGACGAAACAGCCCCGCCTCCGCCTGCCGCCAGTACAGCCTCCGCGCCCGCTCGTCAAACGCGTCGTAGACCGTCCGGTTGCCCAGCATGCAGCCCGCCTCGAGCATCTCCCTGCGGTCGCCGTTCGCATCGCCCTGCATCGACGGCCAGATCGAGACCATCAGCCGCACGTGCATCGCGTGCAGCGCGTCTGTGAACGCCTTCGGGTCGGGAAAGCGCGACCGGTCGAGCGTCTTGTAGCCCCACTGCCCCTCCGGCCACGAGCACCAATCCAGCACCAGCACGTCCAGCGGCACGCCCCTGCGGCGGTATTCCCGCGCGACCTCCAGCATCTCCTGTGCGTCCACGTAGCGCTCCTTGCTCTGCGTGTAGCCATACGCATAGCGCGGCAGAAGCGGCGTCGGCCCGGTCAGCCGCGCATAGGCCGCCATCACGCGCGCATACCCGCCGCTCATGAAGTAATAATCGAATTCATCCGCGCATTCCGCCCAGACATATGACCCCTCGGCGTCGTCGTGAAAGGCCATCGCGCAGCCCAAATCGTAGAGCAGCCCCCAGCCCTTCGTGGACACCAGCACCGGCACGACGGCCTTCAGGTTGTGCTGATACAGCATGCGGCAGCGCCCGCGCAGGTTGCCGTAGCCCTCCTCGTGCGAGCCCAGACCGTAGAGCGCCTCGTCCGCGTCAAAGCGCAGGTTGTGGCGGCAGGCCCATGCCGTGCGCTCGAGCCGCGTCTCGCTCGCCTCGGCATCCGCGTGCACGCCGTCCACGCCGCTGCGCTGCACGATCTTCGCGCCGTCGTCATATACGCTGCGGTATACGGGCCGTGCCTCCATCTCGCAGGGCCGCCTCGCGTCCTCGGCGAGCAGCGCCGTGCCGTCCGCCGCCAGGAAGCGCACGCTCCCCGTCCGCAGGTCGATCTCCGCCGCCGCGCCGTCGCCCGCCATGCGCAGCAAGTCGCCCTCCCGCTTCACATCGCATGCAAACGGCCTCGCGCCGCAGACGGCATCGCTCGCCGCATCCGAGAACGCCTCCGCCCTCGTGCGCGTCACGCGGAACACGCCGCCCTCGATCGCCGTCACGCGCAGGCGCATCGTCCCGCCGTCCGTCCCGTATGCGCAGATCAGCTCCGCGCCCTGATGCCGCGTCTCAATTCGCCTCATGCGGCCTCCTTTCGCCCCGGTTATGCGCCCGGGCCGCCTCGTTTGCTCCATTTTATCAGATTGCGCCGCCGTTGTCTTTCCCTTTTGGCCGATTTTTGCCCGTTCGGCATCGCTTCCGGCATGCGCATGCATAAAAGAGCACCCGCCTCGTGATGAAGCGGGTGCTCGTTCATGGTTTTGCCTTACGGCGCGTTGGGTTTAACGGGTGCTCTTGCGCTTCTTGCTGTCGCGAGAGAGCTTGAAGCCCACGAAGCCCAGACCCATGATGGCCAGAACCATCAGGCCGATCCAGGTGACGATGTTGTCGCCGGTCTTCGGCGTGTCCTTCGGCACGATGTCGTGCTTGTTGGTCACGGTGAAGCCAGTGTCAGCGTCGCCGGTGATCGTCGTGGTGTACTCCCTGACATGTTCCTCCGTCACGGTGTAGACGTACCTGTGATCGCCCTCGAACGCCTCCAGGCCGGAGAAGTAGCCGGTCCACTTGTTCTCCTCGCTGAGCGTCAGGACCATGCCGGTCTCAATGCCGTCACGCAGCAGGTGGATCTTGACTTCCTTCGTCCTGAAGCCGTCAGCGTTGTTGCCGTCGACCCAGATCTTGGTGACCGGGATGTCGATCGTGCCGTACTCGTTGACGAACTTCACTTCGTTCGCAGGCGTGTCCTTGCCGTTATCGGTGAGCACGATGCTCTGGATAACCGGCGTCAGCTTGCCCGTCGCCTCGTCCAGCGCCACATCCACCGTTACGGTGTACTTCGCCGTGTCGTAGGTCACGCCCGGCAGCTCGCCCTTGATCTCCTCGATCGTGAAGACGGACTGTCCCTTCTGCTTGAACTCGAACTGGCCGAAGGAGACGCTGCCGTTGGCATCGTTCTTCGCCGTGACGGTCGTGCCATCGGGCGTCGTCAGCTTGAAGCTGAACTCGCCCGCGTTCATCGTCCGTCCGTCAAGCGTCTTGGTCACCGGGATGGTCATCGTGACCGGAGCCACGTAGACGTTCGTGAACGCCGCATCGCCATTCCAAGCCGAGCCGTTCTTGGTGATCACAGGCTGATCCGGCACAATAAGCTTGCCGTTCTCAGCATCGTAGGTCACCGTGTACGTCAGCTCGTAGACAGCCTTGTCGTAGATGATGTCGATCGCGTCGCCCACAACCTCGTTGATCGTGAACGTGTACTCGCCCGGCGTCTTGAATTCGAAGGCGCTCGCAAAGACCACGCTGCCGTTCTCGTCGTTCCGTGCGCTGGTCTTCTTGCCGTTCGGATCGGTGAGCACGAACTCGAACTCATCCTTCGCGAGCTCGCGGCCGACCATATTCTTGGCCGCCTTGATGTCAATCGTCACGCTGTCCGGCGTGTACGTGTTGCGGAAGTTGAGCTTCGTCTTGTCCGTCTCGCTGACGGTGGCCGTCAGCACGCCGGTCGTCAGGTCCTCGGTGACCGTGACCGTCACGGTGTATTCCGTCCCGTCGTAGGTCACGTGCGTGTCGCTGCCCTTGGTCTCCTTGACCTTGAACGTGTACACGCCGTCGTCCTCGAACCAGAGCTGCGGGAACGTGATGGTGCCCGTCGCCTCGGTTTCAGGCGTCTGCGGATCGACCGTCGGGTTGGCGTCCGCCGTCAGCGTGCCGTCAACCGTGGTGTTCTTCGCAAACACATTCGCATCGGCAACGGAGGTCGTGTAGACCTTCGGCTCCGGATCAACAGCGGTCTGTCCCGCCTGCGGCGCATAGCCCGCGTACTCCAGCGTGAAGCTGAACTCGCCGTCCGTCATGAACTTGCCGGCCAGCGTCTTGCTCGCCTCGATCGTCGCGTTCGTCGGGGCCGGGCCGTACTTGTTGGTGAACAGCGGCGCATTCTCGCCGGTCGCGCTGTTGTAGACGTTGCCGTCGTACTTCACTTCCGCAACCAGCTGACCCTTGAGATCATCCGTCACAACGACGGTCATCGTGTGCTCGGTCTCGTCGTAGATCACGCCGTTCTTCTGCTTGTACGTCTTGCCGTTGATCGTGACATCCGTCGCATCCGCCGGCACATTCTCCTTGATGGTGAACGTGTACGTGCCGACAGTGTCGAAGGTGATCGTGCCGAAGCTCACCGCGCCGTCGACCTTGTTCGCCGCCGTCATGGAGGTCATGTCGCCCGTCGCCGTCAGGCTCGCGCCCGCCGGGTTGTTCGCGTCAGGCGTCAGCGTGAAGCTGAACTCGCCGTCGACCAGCGGACGTCCCTCGATCGCCTTCTCGGCAACCGGCGTCACATCCACAGGCGCGGGGATGTACATGTTCGCGAACTCGATCGCGCCGACGCTCTGCATCGAGTCATTAAACTTGCGCACAATCTCCTTCTCGGTGATCGTGACCGCGCCGGTCTGCGGATCGGTCTCAACGGTGTAGGTAATCTCGAAGGTCCTCTCGTCGTAGAGGACGCCGTTCTTGGACTTGAAGGTCATGCCTTCGTATTCCACTTCGGTCGCATCCGCCGGGATCGTCTCCTTCACGATGAACGCGTAGGTGCCGTCCTCGGTGAACGTGATCGCGTCGAAGGTCAGCTCAGCAACGGAGCTGTCCGTGACCTGGCCCGCGACGCCCTCGTCCGTCGTGCTGACGGTCGTGCTCTCGGGCATCTTCACCTTCGTGCCGTAATCCGCAGCGGTTTCGATGGTGAAATCGAATTTGCCCATCGCGCGTCCGCTCAGCGTCTTGCCGACCGTGGTCTCAACCGTGGCCTTGTCGTTGTAGACGGTGACCTCCTCGGTCGAACCGACAGAGATCGTCGTGATGCCGTTGGCCTCAACCGTGCCGATGGTCGCAGTGCCGTCGGTCACAGCGGTGCCGATGTAGTCCTTCGCATCCGTCTCCTCGACGGCGTACTTCGTGCCGATCTTCAGGTTCTTGATCGTCACATACTCGCCATCGGCCAGGTTGAACGTCGCCTTGCCGCCGT
>CALVTQ010000062.1 GCA_944362695.1 uncultured Clostridia bacterium | reverse complement strand
AGCAGCCTTGCGGCTCAACTGGAGGCATCAGAACTCGACCCTGCTGTCCTACAGCTATTGTATCACGGGCATCTCATAGCCTGTTGGTACCCGAAATATTAACTTTGAAACTTATTATACGAGGAGGTATTCATATGACGAAGAAGGAACAGGACCGCGCGCTGCTCGAGGTGCCGTGCGGCATGTATGTGCTCACCGCCAACGAGGGAGGCCGCGACAACGGCTGCATCGTCAACACCGTGCTGCAATCCACCAACACGCCCAACGGGCTGATCGTCATCGTCAACAAGGGGACGCTGACGCACGACATGATCAAATCCACCGGCATCTGGACGGCCAGTGCGCTGGACGAGACCGCGCCGCTCGCGATCTTCCAGCGCTTTGGCATGGTCAGCGGCAGGGAGAAGGACAAGTTCGATGGCTTCGCTGACGTCGTGCGCGGGGAAAACGGCCTGCTCTCCCTGACGAAAAACGTCAAGGCCGTGTTCAGCGGCAGGGTCGATCAGACGCTCGACCTCGGCACGCACACGCTCTTTGCGGGCGAGCTGACGGACGCGCGGCTCGTCACCGAGGCGGGCAGAGCGATGACCTACGGCTACTACCGCGACAATGTGCGCGCAGGCGCGAAGAAGCCCGAGCAGAAGAAGGGCTGGGTCTGCAAGGTCTGCGGCTACGTCTACGAGGGCGAGGAGCTGCCGGAGGACTTCGTCTGCCCGTGGTGCAAGCACGGCGCGGCGGATTTTGAGCGCATCGGGTAAAATCCGGCAGGGAAAGCGCACTGCTCCGGCGAATATACCGGCAGCAAAATTCGCAAAGGAGTGATGATTGTGAAGCAGCCCGCTTGGCTTGCCGACGCGATCTTCTACGAAATCTATCCGCAGTCCTTCCTTGACACCAACGGCGACGGCATCGGCGATTTTCAGGGCATCATCGACAAGCTCGATTACATCGCCGGGCTCGGCTGTAACGCCATCTGGATCAACCCCTGCTTCGAATCGCCCTTCGGCGACGCGGGCTACGACGTGGCGGATTACTGCACAGCCGCCTCGCGCTACGGCACGAACGCGGATCTCAAGCGCCTGTTTGACGAGGCGCACGCGCGCGGCATGCACGTGATGCTCGACCTCGTGCCGGGCCACACGGCGGTCACGCATCCGTGGTTCAAAGAATCCATGAAGCCGGGAAGAAACGAGTTCACCGACCGCTATATCTGGACGAACTCGATCTGGGAGGAGCCGCAGGGCATGGGCTGCATCCGCGGCATCAGCGACCGCGACGGCTGCTGTGCGGTCAACTTCTTCTCGCACCAGCCCGCGCTCAACTATGGCTTCTACAAGCCCGACCGCCCGTGGCAGCAGGGCATGGACGACCCCGGCCCGCGCGCCACGCTCGAGGCGATGAAGGACGTCATGCGCTTCTGGCTTGGCATGGGCTGCGACGGCTTCCGCGTGGACATGGCCGGTTCGCTCGTCAAGCACGATGAGGACGGCAAGGGCACCATTCGCCTGTGGCAGAAGGTGCGCGCGTTCCTCGATGACGAGTACCCCGAGGCGGCGATGATCTCCGAGTGGGGCGAGCCGGACAAGTCGCTTCTGGGCGGCTTCCACATGGATTTCCTGCTGCACTTCGGTCCGTCGCATTACAACGACCTGTTCCGCTGCGAGGAGCCGTTCTTCTCGGACAGGGGCAAGGGCGATGTGTCCGAGTTCGTCAAAAAGTACCTCGACAGCTACGAAAAGGGCGGGCGCAAGGGCATGATCTGCATCCCGTCCGGCAACCACGATATGGACAGGCTCGCGCGGTCGATCCACGGCGTGAACCTCAAAATCGCGTTTGCGTTCCTGCTGTCCATGCCCGGCGCGCCGTTCATCTACTACGGCGACGAGATCGGCATGCGCTATGTCGAGGGGCTCGACAGCGTGGAGGGCGGCTACAACCGCACCGGCTCGCGCTCGCCGATGCAGTGGGATTCCACGACGAACGCGGGCTTCAGCGCGGCGGCGAAAGAGAAGCTCTACATCGCCATCGACCCGGACGAGGGCAGGCCGACCGTCGAGCACGCGATGGCCGACGAGGATTCGCTGTATCACGAGGTCAGGCGGCTGATTGCCGTTCGCCGTGCGCACAAGGCGCTCACAAGCGGCGGGTCAATCGAGTTCGTCTACGCCGAGAAGGACGCCTATCCGCTGGCGTACGTGCGCGGCGCGGACGATGAGCGCGTGCTGGTGATCGTCAATCCGGCGAACCGGGCGGTTTCCTTCCCGTGCAAGCTCGTGCCGAAGGGCAAAATCTATGGCGTCGGCGGCGAGGCTGCGGCGGAAAACGGCACGATCCGCGTGGACGCGCGGACAGCTGTGTATCTGGCGCTGTGAGCAAACGCAAAATCAAACGGAGTGGAAACGCTCCGTTTTTCTTTATATATAAGGGAAAAGCGTCGCGCGGATGAGCGGATTTTTCGGGGATGGGCAAGGCGGGCAGGAATGTGCGCGGACGCGGCGAATCTTGACAAAGAGAATTTGACGGGGAGGCGGGCGCATGCAGAACCTGCACACGCACAGCACATGGGACGACGGCAAGGAGGGCGTCGAGGCGATGATCCTCGCGGCGCGGGACGCGGGCATGACGGAGGTGGGCATCAGCCTGCACAGCCCGCTCCCGTTTGCAAACGACTGGGCCGCGAAGCCCGGCGACGTCGCGGCGTATCTTGATGAGGTGCGTGCGCTCGCCCAGAAATACGCGGGCGAAATCGCCGTGTACGCGGGCGTCGAGTGGGATGTGCTGTCCCAAATCGACCTGACGCCGTTTGATTACGTCATCGGGTCGGCGCATCACATGCCGGGCGAGGGTTATCCCAGCGTGGATGAAAGCCCCGACGCCACGGCCCGCATGATCGCGCGCGACTACGGCGGGGACGCGGACGCCGCTGCGGAGGCGTACTTTGCGGAGCTGGCGAAGGTCGCGGACGAGCCGCGCGCGCAGATCGTCGGGCATTTTGACCTGCTGACCAAGTTTGACGAGAAGCGGCGCTTCTTTGACGAGGATTCCCCGCGATACGTCGCGGCGGCAGAGGCCGCGATGGACAGGCTCGTGCGCGCGGGCAAGATCTTCGAGATCAACACCGGCGCGATCAGCCGGGGGTGGAGGACGACGCCTTACCCGTCGGCAAAGTGGCTGCGCAGGCTGCACGCGCTGGGCGGGCGGATCACCATCACCTCGGACGCGCACGCGCCGGGGGGCATCGCATGCGCCTTTGACGATGCGCGCAGGCTGGCGAGGGAATGTGGGTTCACCGAGATTTGGGAGCTGCACGGCGGGAAATTCGTGACGGCGAGGCTGTGATAAAACATAACGAAAGGGAGTGGCGTGATGAGCGATTTGCAGCGCATCATCGACACGTCAAAGCGCATCGCATTTTTCGGCGGCGCAGGCGTGTCGACGGAAAGCGGCATCCCCGATTTTCGCGGCACGGGCGGGCTGTACGAAGCTGAATACGACGGCCTGACCGCCGAGATGATCCTCAGCCACTCGTTTTTCTGCCTGCACCCGGATGCGTTCTTTTCCTTTTATAAAAAGTACATGGTACACCCGAAGGCCAGACCCAACGCCGCGCACGCGAAGCTCGCCGAGCTGGAAAAATCCGGGCGGCTGGCTGCCGTGGTGACGCAGAACATCGACGGGCTGCACAGGGCGGCGGGCAACAGGCTGCTCTACGAGCTGCACGGAAGCGTGCACGAAAACCGCTGCATCGAGTGCGGCAGGCCGTATCCGCTTGAGTATGTCATGCGCGCGGACGGCGTGCCAAAATGCGCGGACTGCGGCGGGATCGTGAGGCCCGACGTGACGCTCTACGGCGAGGCGCCGGATCACCTCGTGATGACGGGCGCATGCAGGGAAATCGCGCGGGCCGATACGCTCATCGTCGCCGGGACGAGCCTCACCGTCGAGCCGGCGGCGTCGTGCATCGCCTATTTTTCAGGAAAAAATCTCGTGGTCATCAATAGAGAAGAGACGAGCGCCGACGGGAAAGCGAAGCTCGTCCTGCACGGAAATGTCGCGCAAATCCTCGGCGAAATCGTGACCCCGCCGCCGCTTGCACAGCAAAAGCGCGGCTTTGGCCCATTTTGGCGCGGGGATTGAAAACGAAAACGATTTGCATTATAATACATGGAAATGGCAATCAACCGCGAGATGGCGTTGAAAAGGAGCATATATCATGGACAATGTTCGCATCGGCACGCAGTGCGTGCAGGGCGGTTACCGGCCGGGCAACGGCGAGCCGCGTCAGGTTCCGATCATCCAGAGCACGACGTTCAAATACGACACGGGCGCGGCGATGGGCAAGCTGTTCGACCTCGAGGAGAGCGGCTACTTCTATTCGCGCCTGCAGAACCCGACCGCCGACACGGTGGCGGCCAAGATCTGCGCGCTGGAGGGCGGCACGGCGGCGATGCTGACGGCCTCCGGCATGTCGGCGAATTTCTTCGCGGCGTTCAATATCTGCGGCTGCGGCGACCACATCGTGGCGTCCTCGGCGATCTACGGCGGCACGTATAACCTGTTCGCCGTGACGATGAAGCGCATGGGCGTGAGCTGCACGTTCGTCGCGCCGGACTGCACGCAGGAGGAGCTCGACGCGGCGTTCAGGCCCGAGACCAAGCTCGTGTTCGGCGAGAGCATCGCCAATCCCGCGCTGCGCGTGCTGAACATCGAGAAATTCGCCAAGGCCGCGCACGCACACGGCGTCCCGCTGATCATCGACAACACGTTCCCCACGCCGGTCAACTGCAATCCGTTCAAGTGGGGCGCGGACATCGTGACGCACTCGACCAGCAAATACATGGACGGCCACGGCAGCTGCGTCGGCGGCGCGATCGTGGACAGCGGCAAGTTCGACTGGACGGCGCATGCGGAGAAGTTCCCCGGCCTGTGCACGCCGGACGAGAGCTACCACGGCGTGACGTACACCGAGCGCTTCGGTCTGGGCGGCGCGTTCATCACGAAGGCGACCGCGCAGCTGATGCGCGACCTCGGCCCGACGCCCGCGCCGATGAGCGCCTACATCCTCAACCTTGGCCTTGAGAGCCTGCATGTGAGGATGAAGCAGCACTGCGAAAACGCGCTGGCCGTCGCCAAGTTCCTCGAGGGCCACGACAAGGTCGCGTGGGTCTACTATCCCGGCCTTGAGAGCTGCCCGGACTACGCGCTCGCGCAGAAGTACATGCCCAAGGGCTCCTGCGGCGTGGTCAGCTTCGGCGTGAAGGGCGGCAGGGACGCCGCAGGCAAGTTCATGGAGAAGCTCAAGATCATCGCCATCGAGACGCACGTCGCCGACGCGAGAAGCTGCTGCCTGCACCCGGCCACGACCACGCACAGGCAGATGAATGATGCGGAGCTGGAGGCCGCGGGCGTCGCGCCGGATCTGGTCAGGCTCAGCCTCGGCCTTGAGGATGCCGACGACCTCGTCGCCGATGTCGCGCAGGCGCTCGCCGCCATCTGAAAGCAGCGGGGATAGGCGGGGTAAGGACTAAAACGCACCGCGCCAACCCCGTACCCCATACCCCCGTACCCCAAAGAAAACGTACCCAAAAGCCGCCCCGCGCGGCCAGCAAGGAGAGAACGACCCGTGCCGATTAAGATACCCAACGACCTGCCAGCCGTACAGACGCTGCTCGCCGAAAACATCTTCGCGATGACCGAGAAGCGCGCCATCACGCAGGACATCCGCCCGCTGCGTATCCTGCTTCTGAACCTCATGCCCAAGAAGATCGAGACCGAGACGCAGATCTGCCGCATACTGGGCAACACGCCGCTGCAGATCGAGCTCACGCTCGTGCGCACGCGCTCGCATCAGTCGGCGAACACCGCGCAGGAGCACCTGCTCGCGTTCTACAAGACGTTTGACGAGGTGCGCGACGAGAATTATGACGGCATGATCATCACCGGCGCGCCCGTCGAGCTCATGGAGTTCGAGGAGGTCGACTACTGGGACGAGCTGTGCGAGATCATGGACTGGAGCCTTGAGCACGTCCACAGCACGATGCACATCTGCTGGGGCGCGCAGGCCGGGCTGTATCACCACTACGGCATCAAAAAGCGCCGCATGGACAAGAAGCTCTTCGGCGTGTTCCCGCATCACGCGGACTACGCGCACTCGATGCTGCTGCGCGGATTCGACAGCCGGTTCTATGTGCCGCACTCGCGCTACACATACGTCTGCCGAGAGGACGTCGAAAATGTGCCGGGCCTGCGCGTGCTGGCCTCCAGCGAGCAGGCGGGCATCCACATCGTCTCCGCCAAGCAGGGGCACCAGTTCTTCATCATGGGCCACGCGGAATACGATCCGCTGACGCTCGACGCCGAATACAGGCGCGACCGCGCGGCTGGGCTTGACACGGCGATCCCCGAGAACTACTACGAGGACGACGACCCCGACAAGGCGCCCATCGTCAACTGGCGCGCGCACGGGTCGCTGCTGTTCATCAACTGGCTCAACTACTTCGTCTACCAGTCCACGCCGTACGACCTGACGACGCTTGACAACAGCATCCCCAACGACCACTGACGGAGGTACGCCATGTCCATCACGGTCAACCTGTATTACACCGGCAAGAACGGCAGAGCGCTCAAGTTCGCCCGCGAGATGGAGGAGAGCGGCACCGCATCGGCCATCCGCGCGGAGGAAGGCAATGAGAAATACGCCTACTTCGCGTCGCTGGACGATCCCGAAACCGTGCTGCTCATCGACCGTTGGCGCGATCAGGCCGCCATCGACGCGCACCACGATTCGCCGATGATGCAGACCGTCATCGCGCTGCGCGAGAAGTACGATCTGCACATGCGCGCCGAGCGCTTTGCGGACGCCGGGGACGTGCCGGAGCAGGACGCAAAGTTCATCCGAAAATAAAACATCGACTCCGTCTTCCCAAGCGCGGGAGGGCGGCGATTTTCGTCTTTTTGGGGGATGAAAAACGCGCGGGCATGTGGTATACTGTAACCAAAATCATGCCGTAATCAACCCCAAATGGAGGGAAAGATATGGGAAAGAAATTCAAAATCGCGTTCATCGGCGCGGGCTCCATCGGCTTCACGCGCGGCCTGCTGGCGGACATTCTCGCGGTGCCGGAATTTGCGGAGATCGAGATCGCGTTCATGGACATCAACCCGCGCAACCTCGACATGGTCTATCAGCTCAGCCAGCGCGACATCGACGCCAACGGGCTTGACATCAAGATCCACACCACGCTCAACCAGCGCGAGGCCGTCACCGGCGCGAAGTACGTCATCGACTGCGCGCGCATCGGCCTGCTCGATGCGTTTGAGCTGGACGTCAACATTCCGCTCAAGTACGGCGTGGATCAGTGCGTGGGCGACACCGTCTGCGCGGGCGGCATCATGTACGCGCAGCGCGACATCGCCATGCTCAAGGAGCTGTGCAAAGATATCCGCGAGGTCGCCGAGCCGGGCTGCATGCTGCTCAACTACACCAACCCGAATGCGATGGTCACGTGGTATTGCAACAAGTACGGCGGCGTGCCGACGGTCGGCCTGTGCCACGGCGTGCAGGGCGGCCACAAGCTGATCGCCGAGGCGCTGGGCTACGAGCAGAAGGACATCGACATCGTCTGCGCGGGCATCAACCACATGACGTGGTATCTCTCCGTCAAGCACGACGGCGTGGAGCTCAACGACAAGCTGCTCGCCGCGCTGGAGGCCAACCCCGAGATCGCGCAGACCGAGAAAGTGCGCATCGACATGATGAAGCGCTTTGGCTACTTCTGCACCGAGAGCAACGGCCACCTGAGCGAATACGTGCCGTGGTACCGCAAGCGCCCGGACGAGATCCGCCGCTGGATCGACCTCGGCGTGTGGATCAACGGCGAGACGGGCGGCTATCTGCGCGTGTGCACCGAGGGCCGCAACTGGTTTGAGACCGACTTCCCCAACTGGCTCAAGGAGCCGCCGAAGGTTTACGACTACAACAACCGCAGCCAGGAGCACGGCGGCTACATCATCGAGAGCATCGAGACCGGGCGCGTCTATCGCGGCCACTTCAACGTCATCAACAACGGCTGCATCACGAATCTGCCGGACGACTGCGTGGTCGAGGTGCCGGGCTTTGTCGATACGTTCGGCATCAACATTCCGGTGCTGGGCGACCTGCCGCTGGGCTGCGCGGCGTGCTGCCAGAGCAACATCACGGTGCAGCGCCTGGCGATGGAGGCCG
>CALVTQ010000061.1 GCA_944362695.1 uncultured Clostridia bacterium | reverse complement strand
AAAGGGGTTAAGGTAACGCCGTTTGTGTGCGTATTCAGTTTTTAACACATTCCCTGTCTATCCGCTGTCCGCAAAACCATTGATTTTATTAGCTTTTTGCCGCTATCGCTATCACACCTCATTATTTTGACGACCGGGATTGCCATGCCGATGGCCGTGACGCCCGTCATGACATTGGAGACCATCATCGTCATGCCGACCGCCTCCACGCCGAGGCTCGTGAAGCGCTGGAACGCCCAGAGCACCGGCACGCGATACGCGAACACGCGCACAACGTTCAGGATCATCGTCCGCTTCGTGTAGCCGTAGCCGATCAGCAGCGCCATCGTCGCCGAATTGATGCCCAGCGTGATGTAGCCCAGCATCTCCCATCGGTGGATGCTGACGATCATATCGCGGAACGCCGCGTCGTAATGGCTCTGCGAATGTGCGAACACGTCCGCGATGGCCGGCAGCGCGACGGACACGATGCCAAGGCCGATCATGCCGATGATCACGTCGACCGCGACGAGCGAGAAATACACCTGCAGCGTGCGCTTGTACTTGCCCGCGCCGCGGTTCTGGCTGATGAGCGGCGCCGCGCCGTCCGTGAAGCCCAGATGCCATTGCGTCGTGAGGCCGCCGATGTTGTTGGATATGCCCAGCGCGCCGACCGTCAGCGCGCCGTACATGCCGCTCATGGCGTTGACGATGACCTTGCCCGCCGCAAACAGCATCTTCTCCGCCGACACGGGATAGGCGAGGTTCAGCATCGGGCCGACCGTCTGCCGCGTCAGGCTCACCATGCCCGGCGTGAAGCGGAACGCGCCGTCGTCCCTGCGCATCGTGAACGTCGCATAGACGAGCACGAGCAGCTGGCCGATCAGCGTCGCGACCGCGATGAGGATCAGCCCGCCGCGCACGACGTACACGAAGAACGCCGTCAGGCTCAGCTTGACCGCGATGACGCCCATGTTGAGCATCAGGATGCGGCGCGAGTGGCCCCGGCTGCGCTCGATGGCGATGAACACCGTGTTGAAAAAGCCGACGACCAGCGACAGGATCTCCACGCGGAAATAGCCCGCGCCCGTTTTGATCAAATCCTCCGGCGTGCGCAGCAGGCGCAGGAACGGCTCGGCAAACGGCACGAGCGTCAGCGCGATCACGCCCGCGACGAGCACGGCCATCGCGTAGATCGTGCTGACCCTGCGGCGCACGAGCTCGCTGTCACCCTGCCCATAGGCCTCGGAAATCTTGATGCTGCCGCCGACGGCCAGGCCTGTGCCCAGCGCGTTGATCATCAGCGTGATCTGGCTCAGGCATGCGACCGCCGACACCTCGCTCGATCCGATATGCGACGCCATCATCGCATCGAGGATCTTGAAGAACGCCTCCAGCGCCTGATACAGCGCCAGCGGGAATGCGACCACCAGCAGCACCTTCATCGGCGACGCCGTCAGCGCGTATTCCCTGAATTTCTCGTCTTTCTTAGAAAAACCAGCCATTGTTTTCCTCCGAAAAATGCGCATTCCCAATGCGGAGGAATGCGCAGGATATGCAATTGGAATGGATCAGATGACCATTTCGGTCTCGCCGTCGAACAGATACGCGTTCTCCACCGGGATGGAGAAGGTGACCTCGGTGTCCATCTTCGGGATCTCGAACGGCGTCACCTTGAGAATGGACTTGCTGCCGTCGATGTCGATGTAGACATTGGCGTTGTCGCCGAGCATCTCGGTGAGCTCCACCATGCCGCCCGTCACGTAGCTGTTCTCCTGCTTGCCGAGCACGACGCCCTCGGGACGGAAGCCGAACACGATCTCCTTGCCCTCGTACTTGGCGGTGTCCTTGCCGAGCTTGGCGGACAGATCAAACGTGCCCTTGCCGATGGTGATGCATCCGTTCTTGACCGTGCGGCGGATGAAGTTCATGGGCGGCTCGCCGATGAAGCCCGCGACGAACACGTTCACCGGGTTGAAGTAGACCTCCTTGGGCGTGCCGATCTGCTGGATATAGCCGTTCTTCATGACGACGATGCGGTCCGCCATGGTCATGGCCTCGGTCTGGTCATGCGTGACGTAGATGGTCGTCGCGCCGGTCTCGCGGTGGATCTGCGTGATCTCCGAGCGCATGGTGACGCGCTGCTTGGCGTCGAGATTGGAGAGCGGCTCGTCCATCAGGAAGATGCCGACCTTGCGGATGATCGAGCGGCCGACGGCGACGCGCTGGCGCTGACCGCCAGAAAGCGCGCGCGGCATGCGGTCCAGATAATCGGTCAGGCCGAGGATCTTGGCGGTCTTCTGCACGCGCTCCTCGATGATGTCCTCGTCCACGCCCTGAAGGTTCAGGCCGAAAGCGAGGTTGTCATACACCGTCATGTTCGGATAAAGCGCATAGCTCTGGAACACCATCGCGATCTCGCGCTCGCGCGGGCCCCACTGGTTGGCCAGCTGCCCGTCGATGAGGAACTCGCCCTTGCTGATATCCTCCAGACCCGCGATCATACGCAGCGTGGTGGATTTGCCGCAGCCGGAAGGCCCGACAAACACGATGAACTCGCCCCGCTCAGCTTCCAGATTGAAGTCATGCACGGCGTGGAAGCCATTGGGGTAGATCTTGTTGATGTTTTTCAGCGTAAGGTATGCCATAGCGCTTTGCTCCTTTACTGGCCGATTTTCGGCAATTGCTGCCGTGGGATAGACAAAAACGACTTATTTTGGTACAATATTGAACAGGAAAAACCTTGAGGTGACAGCATGAACGATATTATCTTCGCCGGCAGGCACCTTCTGGCCTATAACGTCAGCCGGCACAAGCACAAGAACTGGGAGCTGGTCTACTGCACGGGCGAGTCGGGCCGCTTCATATTCGAGGACTTCGAGCTGCCCTATGCCGAGGGGGACGTCGTCGTCATCCCGCCGGATACCCCGCACGAGAACAAGAGCAGCGGCGGCTTCACCAATATCCATCTGAACATCGACAACGCCACGCTGTCCCTGCGAAAGCCGGCCCTCATGCGCGACGATGCGAATCAGTCGCTTCGCCATCTTTTCGCCGATGCGCATTACATCTTCCGCGGCGATCCCGAGATACGGGCGGCCCTGCTTTCATCTTACGGCAACCTCATCGTCCGCCATATCAGCCTGAGCCGAACCTCTCATCCGCGCAACCGCATCGTCGAGGAGATCGAGCAGAGCATCATGCTGAACTACGCCAATCCCAATTTCGAGCTGGACGCGTTCCTCTCCTCCATGCCGTACAGCTACGACTATCTCTGCCGCATGTTCCGGCAGGAGGTCTGCACGACACCCCACAAGTATCTGACCAATCTCCGGCTTCAGGTCGCCGCCGACATGCTCGCGTCCGGCAGTGCCGAAGGCGGCATCGCCAAGATTGCGCACATATGCGGCTTCCGTGATCCGTTGTATTTCTCGCGCCTGTTCAAGAAGCGATACGACGTCTCACCCGGCGAGTACAGCCGCCAGAAGGCGACGCTGCTGCCGGAGACATCCGACTCCGACAGCCATAAGATCACGCTTGACTGATGCGGCGAATCTCCGTGTAGGCCAGCACCATCGGCGCCACGCCCTTGGCGTCGTTGCTCACGACGGGCTCGGAAATGTAGTATTCGTACGTGCCGTCCCTGCGGCGGTTGTTCTCCGGGCCCAGTCCGGCGACAAGACAGATGCCGCCCAGGTCGATGCCCTCGTCATGGAATTTCAGATATTTGCTCACGATGCCGTCGAAGGTCTTCTGGCCTTTGGCGGCATATTCTTGCGGCAGAATCCCGAGCCGCGCGGCCTTGAGCATGGCGTAGGCCATCATGCTCGATCCGCTGGTCTCCAGATAGTTGCCCTCGCGGCCGCCCTGGTCGACGACCTGCCAGTACATACCCGTCTCATCATCGGCATACTGCGCGACGCCTTCCAGCATCTCGGCAAGCAGCGCGGCGACCTCGGCCTGCTCGCTGCCCTGCGGCAGGATCTCGGCCAGATCAACCAGCGCGATGGCGAACCAGCCCATCGCACGCAGCCAGAAGCTCTTTGACAGGCCGGTTTCCTTGTCGGCCCAGAAGGCGGTGCGGCTCGCGTCGTAGCCGTGGATGTACAGGCGCTTGTTTTCGTCAAACATATGCGAACGGACGATGCGAAGCTGTCCGATCACGTCGGAATAGTCGCCCTGGCCGAAGTGCTTCTCATACAGCGCGGAGAAGACCTGCGCCATGTAGATGCCGTCCAGCCAGACCTGATTGGGGTAAATCGCCTTGTGCCACCAGCTGCCCTCGAACGTGCGGGGCTGGGTCTCGAGCGCCGCATGCAGCTTTTCGGCAGCCTTGCGGTACTTCTCCTTGCCCGTCATTTCATACAGCGGGAAGAGCACGCGGCCCTCATTGATGTCATCGAGCGTCTGCTTGTCGGCCTCCCAGGTGCGGATGGAACCGTCCTCGCCGATGAAGCTGTCGACAAAGTGCTCGACGAAATCGGAATAGCGGTTGTCGCCCGTGATGCGCGCCATTTCCAGAAGCGCCGTGAGCATGCAGCCGTCGATGTAATTCCACGACGCCGGCTTGCCCTGGCGCACGCGCTCGATGTTCCACGCGGTCTTCTCAGGGGAAGACTGCTCGATCAGATGCAGCACGTAGCTGTCGATTTTCTTATACATTGCATTCCTCGCTGCGGCTTTCGCCGGTTCACTTGCGCATGGCGTCGGTGACGATCTGTCTGATCGTGTTGCGGATGGTCACGCAGAGCATGTCTGCCGCCGTGGTGAATATGCCGAAGAAGATCGGCTCCACGCTCAGCAGCCGCGTGTTCGGGTCGCCGCCCGTGATCGCGAAGATCGCCGAGTTGATCGCATTGTATACCGTGACCACCAGAAAGATCAGCACAAATCCATACATCAGGTTCATGCCGAAGCCCACCGCGCCGCGCCGCGTCACCATCATGTAGCGCGCGCTGCCGCCGGGGAGCTTCTCCACGAAGCGCAGGAAATGGTTGATGAGCAGGTCGGTCACCATGCCCATGATGATGGCCGCGATGAACAGCATGTCGATCTGGTTCGGCACGAGCATGCCCAGTCCCATGAACACGAAGAAGCATACCGCGCCGTAGAACCAGAACTTGATGAAGATGACCTTCAGCCATTCGGGGAAGCGGATCTCGAGCTTGCCGGAGCGGTATTTTTCCAGCTCCTCGCGCGAATACCGCGGTGTATTCTCGCTGTCGGCCGTGACCAGATCCTCCACCGCTTCGGTGTGCAGCTTATAATAGGAAGCCTGCTTCTTCTCCGGCTGATCCGGCTTGTCTTTCTTCAAGGGATTATTCCTCGCTCAGGATGATGGCGTCCATGTTGCCCGTCTCCTCAACCGGCAGGGACGTATCGATCTTGCGCAGCGCCTTGCGCAGCACCGGCACCAGCAGCGTGAGCACGGCGCCGAGCACGACGATCACGCGATGCACGCCGAGCATGCTCTTGGCCTCGTTGATGTAGGCCATGCTCTCGTCGATGACGATCGGGTTGACCTCGCGGGTCACAGCCGTGTTGATGCAGCTCACATAGTACGTGTCGCAGAAGATCAGGATGCCCAGCATGATGAACATGATCACGAGCATCGGGATGTTCGTCTTCTTGCGGTGCGGATAGGCGTTGAGGAAGGACACGAAGCCCAGAATCGAGAACAGCATCGTGCAGAAGCCGCTCAGGCCCATGCCCGGGAGCTGCAGCTTGGCCGTCGTGTCGGAGATGTTCGTCAGGTTCAGCGAATAGTAGAGGAACGCCACCGCCAGCACCAGCATGGGGATGGTCTGCGGCTTGCGCTTGAGGGAGACGATCGTCTTGCGGATGAACTCCTTCAGGCCGCCGCGCTGCTTTTTGCCCTGATTGGCCATGGTCAACACTCCTTTCAGCGAATGGCGTTGGTCGTTTCCTTGTCAAAGAAGTGGACCTTCTTGAACTGCACGGCCACGCCGTCGCCCTGCCTGTAATCGCACCAGCCGCGCAGCTTGCAGGTGATCTGCGCGTCCGCGGTCTTGGCGCCGCAGAGGCTGCCATGCACCAGCGTGCTCATGCCCAGATTCTCGTTGGAGAACACATCGACCTTGATGTCGCCGCCGGTCGCGATGTCCTCCGGGCGGACGCCGAGCACGATGTCCTTGCCCTTGTAGCTGCCCAGCAGCGCCTTCTGCGCGTCGCTGAGCTTGTAGGTGAAGTACTTGCCCTTGAGCTCGCCATCGCCGACCGTCACGTCAAAGAAGTTCATCGGCGGCAGGCCGATAAAGCTCGCGACGAACAGGTTCGCCGGGGTGTCGTAGAGCTCCAGCGGCGTGCCGACCTGCTGCACATGGCCCATGGACATGCACACGATGCGGTCCGCCAGCGTCAGCGCCTCGGTCTGGTCGTGCGTGACGTAGAGCATGGTCGCGTTCATGCGCTTATGCAGCAGCAGGATCTCGCGGCGGGTCGCGCCGCGCAGCTTGGCGTCGAGGTTGGAAAGCGGCTCGTCGAACAGGAAGATCTTCGGGCTGCGCACGATGGCGCGGCCCATGGCCACGCGCTGACGCTGGCCGCCGGAGAGCTGCTTGGGCTTCTTGTTGAGCTGATCGGTCAGGCCCAGGATCTCCGCCGCCGCGAGCACCTTCTTGTGGATGACGTTCGGGTCCTCCTTGCGCAGCGTCAGGGAGAAGGCCATGTTCTCATAGATGGTCATGTGGCCGTAGAGGGCGTAGTTCTGGAAGACCATCGCCATGTCGCGGTCCTTGGCGGGCGCGGTGGTGATGTCCTTGCCGTCCAGCAGCAGCTTGCCCTTGGAGATATCCTCCAGACCCGCGACCATGCGCAGGGTGGTGGACTTGCCGCAGCCCGACGGGCCGACCAGAACGATGAACTCGCCGTCCTTCACGTCCAGATTGAAATCGTAGACGGCCTGTACGTTGTTGTCGTAGATCTTATCCAGATGCTGTAAGCTGATGTTTGCCATAGTGCGTCTCCTTTACGCCTTCTCAAGAGAGGCATTGTAGGCAGCCAGCGTGCGGCTGCGTTTCACGGCGACAACGCCCGCTGCAAAGCAGCACACTGCGGACGCAATCAGCAGCGCGATGACGAGGAAATACTGTCCGTCCTGCATGACCGGCACTTCAACCTGCTTCTTGTCGATGACCTGCTTGGTCATGGCGGCGTGCGCGAGGTTCGGCAGGATGAAGATGCGCACGAGCTGGCCGATGCCCAGGCCGAACTGCAGATATCCGTAACCGGCCTTGTAGTTCTTCACGCCCTCGGATGCGAGGAACGAGATCAGCATGAACACGAGGTTGTAGACGATGGACACGCCGATCAGCCACTGATAATACCAGTTGCCCACGTCGGACTCGTAGATGCTCACGAAGTAGAAGACGTCAAAGAGGATCGCCAGATAGCACATGCGGGAGGAGAAGGTGTTCTTCGTATAGCGCATACGATCCAGCGCAATGGTTTTCGCGTCGTTCAGGTTCTGGGTCATTATGCCTTCACTCCCTTTCCTTCGTTCACGAGTTTCTTCTCGGCGTTCATCAGGTAGAGCTTAAAGAAGAAGTTGATCACCAGCGCCGCGCAGACGATCAAAAGAATCGCGATCACGACGGTGTGTACGTCGAACCAGAATGTCGAGTCGATGTAGACCTTGCGGCGCCTCTGGGCATACTTGGCGTATGTCTCGAAGTCGATCTGAAGGAACTTCGCCTTGTAGAACTCGATCTGGTTATGCGCCCACACGCTCACGCCCACGCCGGCCGCCGCGAAGCCGAATGTCGAAATCGCGTTGCCGATGTAGTAGCGCCTGCGGCTGTGCGTGTTCGTCAGGAACAGCACGCAAGCCAGCAGGATCAGCGCGATGGAGCTGCCCAGCAGCTCGCGGTTGAACGGCTGAATCTGGTAGTAGACCTCCGCGCCCGGCACGTTGACCTTCGCCGTCTCCAGCTTGGCCTCCTCGGGCAGCGCATAGAACAGACCGTCGTAAAGGTCGGTGGACAGGCCCAGAGAATACAGGAACAAAATTCCGCAGGCCGCCAGAGCTGCGAAGCAAAGGATCTTCTGCAGGGTCAACTGTTTTTTGTACATAATAACCTCCTGTTTCGGCGCGATCCGGCGTTACCAGCTGGCGCGGAATTTCACATGGGCTCCGATCAGCCTCTCCGTGCGAGGGGCTGACGGGAACCCATGACGGAGCCGAAGCTCCGCCACGGGGTGGTTTCCCTAATGCTGTCGATTACAGCGCGTTGTAGTACTCGATCAGGCGATCGTAGGCTTCCTGCTTGAGGAACAGGTAGTCGGCGCCGGAGTTGGTGCCGGCCACGGTCTCGATCGCTTCCTCGGCGGAGAAGAAGCCCTCCTGCGCGAAGCCGTTGACGATGATGTCGACGAACTTGTTCGCGCCGTCCTTAGAGGAGCTGAACATCTCGGTCAGGGAGCTGTAGCTCTTCAGGGTCTCGTTCTCGGTCTTGGTGTTCGGCAGAACGGTCGGGACGGAGGTGTACCACGGATTCTCGGTCACGGCCAGCTCCGGATGCTTGATGGTGCCCAGCGCGATGGCCTTGGAGATGTAGCCCGCGCCTTCCTTGCCGACCTCGTGCGTGCACTGATACTCGAACGCCTGGCTCTTGGCGAAGCTCAGCGTGGAGCCCAGGTACTGACGGGCGTAGTTGGTGTAGTTGCCGGAAGCCTTCTCCCACAGCTCAGCGTAGGTGGCGTCGGCGATCACCGGCATCTCGATGCCGTTGAAGTTGAAGGTCACATAGGAGCCGTCATCGTTGGTCTTGATGAACGCATCCGGGCCATAGCTCATGAGGATCTGGCCCTCCGGGCTGAAGGCGTAGTCGATCAGCTTCAGCGCGGCGTTCAGCTTGTCGGGGTTGCCCTCGACGCCGGCGACGGAGATGCCCCAACCGTCGGTCTTGACGGAGCGCCAGCTCTCGGTAAAGCGCATGTACACGCCATCCTCGTTGGTGCCGTCATACCAGCGGGCGACCGGCACCATCACGGCCATGTACTTCTCGCCGTCCTGGAGCTTGGTCTCGTTGTAAACGGTCTGGGTCTGGTTGTAGTCGTAGTGCATGAAGCCGAGATCGTTCTCCAGCATGGTCGCGGTGGACTCCTCAGAGCCATCGACGAAGGACTGGGAGATCAGGCCTTCCTGAACCATCTCGTTCATCTTGGCCATCGCCATGTAGGCATCGTCGTTCTGGCGGGCATCGTAGAGATAGCCGTCAGCGCCGACGTACAGGTAATCCTGACGGGACTCGAGGCCGCGCACGCCGAAGAGCACGCCCGCGAAGCGGAACATGTCGACGCGGCGCTGGTTGTTGTTGTCCTCACGGGAGAACAGGCCCTCGACGTTGTCGGTGCCGTTCAGGGTCTGCGGGTTGGCGACGACGCAGCGCAGCAGCGCGACGAGCTCGTCCACATCCCAAGCAGCGTTCTGGCCGCAGAACAGGTTGGAGCGGGTGGTGCCGTAGTAGCCGTTGTAAGCGGTGTCGATGTAGGTGCGCAGCATGTTGACCGCGGCCACACCGTCGAGCTCGCCGGCGTTGTTCATCGCCTCAACGATGTTGCCCGCGGCGTCGTAGTCCTTGGTGACCTTCTCGGTGGCGGTGCCGTCGAGGGTCACGACGTCGACCTCAACCTTGCCGGAGGTCGGCATGTAGGGGGTGTAAACCGGAGCAGCCAGCTTGTTGGAGGCCTCGGCGGTGAACTCACCCTCGCCGTCCAGCAGCTTCTGCACCCAGTCAACGCGCATCAGCGGCATACGCTCGATGTCGTTGACACCGTCGAAGTACGGGGAGAAGTAGATCGCGCCCGTGTCGGTGTTGCCGGTGATGGACAGGCGGACGATCGGGTTGGCCTCGAGGTAGGCCTTGAAGTTGGGCATCTGATCGAGGTACTCAGCGATGTTGACGATGGAGCCGGCCTCGCCGTACTCGGTCAGCTTCGCAGCCGTGCCGCTGATCATGTCAACCTCGGCCAGGCGGTCCTTCCAGAAGTCGAACTCCTTGGAGGCGCTGTTGCCCTGGTACTGGTTCTCGAACTTGACGCCGAGCTTGTTCTCGACCTCAACCCAGGTGGGCTTCAGGTCGCCGGTCATATAGGTCTTGCCGTCGGCCAGCGTGATGCCCTCACCGGCGACGTCGGCATCGAAGAACAGACCCGTCTTCTTGTTGTTGTAGCCGGTGGCCATGCGCAGCACGGTGCCCTCGGCGTACGTCAGCTCCGCCGCCTCGGCGGAAGCCGTGCTGACGAACATGGTCATCATCATGGCCACGGCCATCAGCATCGCGAGAATACGCTTCATGTGAATCTCCTCCTTTTATTTGTCACCGGAATGCTCCGGTGCATGAGACGTTATGTCGACCGGACTCAATTCCGGTAAACACCAAACCTGCCTATGGGAATAGGAAATCTTTCGGTGCTCGTCTTTCGTATCGCCGTTTCACGGAATCGTCCGGGCGAAGGATTACTCCTTGACGCCGCCCGCGTTGACGCCCTTGGCGAAGTATTTCTGGATGAACGGATAGATGATGAGGATCGGCACGATGGAGCAGACGATCAGCGCGTAGATGACGGAGTCGGCGGAGTAAACCTCGTTCCAGCCGGCCATCATCTCCGGGTCGGTGAACTCCTCAAGGCGCAGACGGATGAAGACCTGCAGCGGATGCTCGTTGCTGTTGGAGATCATCTGGCGCGCCCAGAAGTAGCCGTTCCAGCGGGAGATCGCGAAGAACAGCGTGACCGTCGCGATCGTGGATTTGCACATCGGGATGTAGACCTTGCTCAGCACCTGGAACTCGGTCGCGCCGTCGACGATGGCGGCCTCCTCGATCTCGCTGGGCACGCCCTCAAAGGCGTTGCGCAGCAGGATGATGTTCATCGCCGCCATGCCCATCGCGATGACGACCAGCCATTTGTCGTCCGTGATGCCGATGGAGTTGAAGACGTCCTTGGTGGCCAGGTAGTTCAGGTACTGCGGAACGAGGCCCGCAGAGAACAGCATCGTGAACACCAGGAAGAAGTTGAAGAAACGGCGGAACAGCAGGCGCTTTTTCGAGAGCGCGTAGGCGCCCAGAATGGCGACCAGCAGCGCCCAGATCGTGCCGTAGAACGTCAGGAACAGCGTGTTGGAATAGGAGTTCCAGAACATGTTGTCGTTGAACATGCGGGCGAAGGCCTCGAACTGGACATCCTTGGGGAAGAGCACGACGCGGTTGTAGTCGACCGCATCCGCGCCGGAGATCGACGCCGACACGGCGTAGACGAACGGATACAGGCACGCCAGCGAGAAGATGCACAGCAGCGTGTAGCTGATGATCTTGAATATCTGCTCGGAGGTCTCAAGCTTTCTTTTCATTTGACTTCTCCCTCCTTAATACAGCGACGTGTCGGACGCCTTGCGGGCGATGGTGTTTGCGCTGATGACCAGCAGCATGGAGATGACGTTGTTCATCATTTCCGCCGCGGAGGCCAGACCCTTCTGTCCGCCCTCGATGCCCTTGCGCTGGGCGAATGTGGAGACCACGTCCGCCGTGACGTAGGTGTTCGGGTTGTACAGGAGCAGGACCTTTTCATAACCGATATTCAGCAGCGCGCCGATACGGGTGATGAGCATGATGACGACCGTGGAGAGGATGCCCGGGATGACGACGTAGCGCATCTGGGCCATCTTGCCCGCGCCGTCGATCTGAGCGGCCTCGTAGCTGGTCGGGGAAATCGCGATGATCGCCGCGAAGTAGACGATGGAGTCGTAACCCGCGCCCTCCCAGATGCCGGAGATCTGATAGATCGCGCGGAAGAAGTCCGGGTTGTTGAGCAGACCGGCCTTGGCGGTCTCGGCGCTGATGATGCCCAGCGCTTCGAGCGCCTGGCTGATGATGCCGTAGCCGCTGGTGATGGCGCCCTGCTTGACAAGCATCGTGACCAGCGACGTCATGACGACCGTGGACATGAACTTGGGCAGGTAGGTCAGAACCTGGCAGGTGCTGCGCACGATGTTGGAGCGGATCTCATTGAAGAACAGCGCCAGGATGATGGGCATCGGGAAGCCGAAGCACAGGCCGTAGAAGCTCAGCAGGAAGGTGTTGCGCAGCGCGCGCCAGAAGTCCGGCGCGTCCGTGCCCACCAGCAGGCTCTTGAAATACGAGAAGCCGGAGAAGTACTGATCGGCGACCGGCAGAACCTCGTCGGGCACCTTGAAGCAGCCCAGCAGCTCGTACATCGGCAGATAGCGCCACAGCAGGAACACGACCAGCATCGGCACCAGCATCAGATAAAGACGCCAGTCCTTGATGATGGTGAGGCCTATGTGTTTCCACGTGTGCTTCTCCACGTCGTCACGTACCAACTGTTCCGGGTTCTCACGGTAAACACCGGCTGCCTTGTCATAAACAAGAAAATCCGCTGCTTTCGCTGCCATTGCCCATAACCCCCTTGCTTGATCATTGCTCGGAGCCGACGCTCTGAGCCGCCTTACGTTCTTTTTCCATTTCGTCCGCAATACGCTTGAGGTAGTGTCTTTGCTCCTCCAGCACGCCGTCCAGCCGCCGCACGATCCATACGATGAGCATCGTAAAGACCTCCGTCAGCGTGTCCGTCATGATGAAGCCCGCGCAGATGGCCGGGCTGTTGCCCATCAAAAGCGCCAGCACCGCCCTGCCGGTCTGCATCAGCAGCGCCGTCAGCAGGCCGTAGAACAGCAGAAGGAGCGCGTTTTCGTGGAGCTTCTTCCATCCCATCCGCCGGATTGCGGGCACAAGGACCAGCGCGGCCAGGCTGCCGATGCAGTAGATGGCGAATTGGGAGAGCGTCGCCCCCGAAACCAGACAGAACACGAATGCCCCAAGAACTGCGGGAATTGCGGCAAAGCCGCCCCAGCGCACCATGACGATGGCCGTCACCGCCGGCGTCACCGAGAGCGTGTACGGCTCGCCCGTGAACCAGCGGGTGGCCCCCAGCGTGATGAGCGTCTCGCACACACACAGAAGGGCCGTAAACATGAAAATATCCATCGCGCGGTACTGCCGGAAGGAGATCTGCTTTTTCATTTCATATCCTCCGGGGAATGCTGAAAGAACAACTCCGACAGGTCCTTCGCATTTCAAGCGGTTCGTCCCGGGCCGCATGGGCACATGGACGAATCATATCTGAATCTATTTTACATCTCCCCACCCTGCAAGTACATAGACAAACTGTATTTTCTTATGTACAATCCCGACATTACAGCCATTTTATATTCAATTTGTTAAAATTCTAGCTCCGACTGCTGACTGTTTTTACAATATATATGTTCGATTTTTCGCCTAACAATTGATGACTTGCCCATGATCGGCGCTTTATATTGCACTTATTATGTATCTTTGCATATCAAATCGTGCCGCAAAAATGCATCTTTTGTGCCAATTTGTCTATTTCTTGTCATTTTCGTCCGTCGTCTGACCTTTTTGCCGTCTGTGCGGCATTTTTTTGACGTTCATTTCCCATCCATTTGTCATTATGGACAAAACCGACATTCCCCCGCCCGCAAAACGCGCAAAAACCCGGACGCGTCCATGCATCCGGGTCATGCTTTTTCTTCTCAGCGGAACGCGCCGAACACGATCTCGCCGGAGACCGTCAGCTCGTCCTCGCCCCATCCGCCGTTCTTCGCCGCGCCGGGCTCAAGCGCCGCCGACGTCTCGGCCTTGTCGCACAGCGACCAGTTGCACCAGCTCAGGTTCTTCTCCTCCATGTAGCCAAGCCACTCGCGCGTCTGCTCGGGGAAGGGGCCGCCGTTGCCGCTTGCGTCGCTCGCGCCCCATTCGCTCACGAAGACCGCCGCGCCCATCGCGTTCGCCCGGTCGATCTTGTCGCGCAGCCACTGTCCGTGCGTCCCGGCGTAGAAATGGCAGGCGTACATCACGTTGTCAAAATCGAGCATATCCGCCGCCGCGATGTCGACATCCTGGCTCCACGTGGTCGTGCCGACGATCATGACGTGCCTCGGCGCGATTTCGCGGATGACGCCGCCGATGCGCTCGGCGTAGGGCTTGACGTTCTTCGCCCACGTGATGTTTCCGTTGGGCTCGTTGCAAAGCTCGAAGATCACGTTCGGCGTGTCCCTGTATCGCTGCGCGGCCTCCGCAAAGAACGCGGCGGCCTCGTCCGCGTCATGCATCGGGTCGGCCGTGTCCCCGCCGAGGATGTGCCAGTCGAGGATGACGTAGATGTCCTCCGCGATGGCCGCGTCGACCGCGTCAAACACGCGCGCCTTGATCTTCTCCTTATCGCTCAGATAGCCGCCCTCGCCGATGTACATCGCCACGCGGAACACGTTCGCGCCGCAGTCCGCCGTGTAGGCGATGGCCTCACGGTTGGCGAACTCGCCGAACCACTGCATGCCGTGCGAGGACATGCCGCGCAGCACGACCGGCTCGCCCGCCTCGTTGCAAAGCTGCGTGCCGATGACCTGGAGCCAGCCGTTTTCGCTAACGCCGCCCCGCCGCGCGCTCTGAACATTCGCGGTGTCCTGCGCGTCGGCCTTCGCGCCTTCCTGCGCAATGGCCTGCCCGCCGAGCAGCGCCGCGCACGCATCGAGCACGGCGTTCGCCTGCCCGCGCGTCAGGTTCTCCCCGGGATGGAAGCACCCGTCGTCCATGCCGCCCATCACGCCGTTGGCATACGCGCGCTCCACGAGGTATTGATACTCGCCCGTGATCGCGTCAAAATCGCCTATGCGCGCGACGGTCGCGTTCCAGTCGCCCTGCCCCGCGTCGGGCAGCAGCGCGAGCATCGTCACCGCCGCACACTCCTCGCGCGTCATCGCGGCGTCCAGCGCATCAAACCGCCAGATCGCCCAGCAATTCAGCCCGTCGCGCAGCGCCTCGGCGCTCTGCGTCTCGCTCTCGCCCGCCATGCCCAGCATCCGCGCCGCGCAGTCGATGTATTCCCCGCGCGTGACGATGCCGTCCGCGTCGCCCGCGAGCCACGCCTCCTGCGCCCATGCGCACGCCGCGCCGAGCAGCGCCATTGCCGCCAGCAGCATCATACCCATCAATCTCCTCATCCCGGTTCCCCCGTTCATTTTTCTCTATCGTATCACAGTCCCCGCTCCGCCGCAAGATTTTCTTCCTATTATAATAAAAAGAAACGCCCGCGAGCCTTTCGTGGCCCACGGGCGCTTGCTCATTCGTATCCCTCGTGCGCGAATTCGCGCAGCTGTTTCTCCGCCTGTCTGTCCGCATCGGCAGCCGCCCTGCACAGCGCGATCGTGATGACCATCACCAGCGCCGCCAGTGCCACCCCCGCGACGATCAGCACCATGCCATCCCTCCAATCCGGGGATAGTATAGCCGCCCGCCGCGTCCGTTATGCGTCACATCAGGCCGACCATGCGGCACATGCGCACGATTCGCCTCTGGCGCGCCGTGCGGATGACCTCCAGCGTCGCGCTCCACTTGTCCGCCAGCGTCACGAAGACGGTCTCGCGGTATCGCGGAGGCGTGATGTTCATCGGGAACATGTGCTTTTTGATGACGTCGCGCTCGATGGCGTTGAGCTCAAACACCTCGCTCGCGTTTTTGAGCGCCTCCCCTGCGTGCGTGAAGCCGTGCAGGGGCCGCCTGGCATTCGGGTCGTTCCATTCGTACATGAAGAAATCGTGCAGCAGCGCGCCGCGCACCATGCTGCGCTCGTCCACGCGAACGCGCATCGCCCGCGCAATCACCAGCGCCCAATAGCACACCGACAGGCTGTGCTCGTAGCGCGACACGTCGCCGTGCTGCCTGTAATTTCTCAGGGACTGCATCTTTTGATTCGCCAGAACGTCGCTGCCCAGCTCGCACATCGTGCGGATCAGCTCGTCCTGGTCCGTATGCTGTCTCGCCAACGGAATCCCTCCCCTCGGGTCGGTCGTCTGCGCCTTAGTTGCCCAGCAGCCTGGTCACATCCGCAATCACGCCGGGATGGAGAAGGAAGCTCGCGCCGATCTTCGCCGCCTGGCCGGTGACCTCGCTGACCAGCGCATCGCCGGAAGCGCCGTCAAGCTGAAACTGCGTCAGGTCGATGGCCGGGCCGCCCGCGAACGGCTCCTCGTCGTATTCGCCGCTTTGCACCGTCACGTTCGCCACGATGCCCAGCTCCTGCATCACGCTCAGGCTCGCCGCGCCCTCGATGGTGAAATTCACGCCGTCGGTCACGGTCTTGGCGTTCACGTTCGCGTTGATGACGGGCTGGCTCATTCCGGTGGCCTGCGCGCTGATTTCCGCGCTGCCGGTGATCGTCTCGCCCATGCCGGCGGTGTCCAGCGTGCTGGTGAGCACGCCGCTGACGCCGAAGCCCAGATTCTCGCCGCTCACGGTGTTGACCACGCCGAGCGTGCCGTTCATGCTGCTCTCGTTGACGCCGTCCACATCCTGGCCCTTGACCATCGTCAGGTCGCCGATAATGTGGTTGTCGTCGAGAATCTGCAATTCGCCGTGCGCGGTGTGGCGCTGCTGCCAGTTCTCGTCCGTCTTGAGCGAGTAGGTGAAGTCGCCCTCGTAGGGCAGAACCGTCGTGAACACCGGCAGGCGCGCGTCGAGGCCCACCGTGCCGCCGAAGTCGTCGTAGCTGACGATCAGGTCGAGGTACTCGTCCGTGGCGTTCTGCCACATGTTGTCCACGCACTTGGAGAGCTTCTTGAAGAAGTAGGACACGTCGTCGTAGATGCACAGCGCGTTCGGGTCGCCCTGCTTGACGGCCCACGTCGACTGCACCCAGTCCTCCGCCGGGTTGATCTGCTCATTGGTGAACATCGCGTCGACCGCATCGCGCACCTGCACGCGCGTGACGCCCATCCCGGCGAGCGTGTCGGCGATGGCCTGCTGCAGCTGGCCCTGCGTGTCGTCGACCGTCGTCACGACGTTCCAGAGCAGCTCGCAGAACTCGCCCGCGCTGACCTTGCCGATCATGCGCTGGGCGACGCCGTCGCGCGTCTCGGTCGCCTCGATGTATGTGTCGTCAAACTGATACAGGCGGCCGCCGGAGAGCATCTGCACGCCGGAGACCCAGCCCAGCAGGTGCGAAAGCAGCAGCGTGCCCATGTTGTCCACGGCGATCTGAAGCCGCTCGGTCGGGGGCAGCGCCGCGAATTCCGGGCTCTCCATGTCGTAATAGCCGCCCTCGCTCTCCAGCGCGCTCAGATCGAGCATGCCGTCCACGAACGTGCCCGCCGGCAGCGTCAGGACATACTTGCCCGTCAGGTTCGTCATCATCTGCACACTGCCGTCGGCGAAAATCATCGCGTCCGCCGTGAGCAGCGGCACGTCGCTGAGCGTCATGTTGGCGCGCACGCGGCCCGTGCCGAAGTCGTCGTAGAACGACAGGTCGAGGCGGCACTTGGAAAGAAGGCTCTGCGCCGCGAGCACCTGCTCGTCCGTGATGTTGCCGGTCTGCAGGGCGAACGTCATGCTCGCGTTGATCTGCTGGCCGCCCGTGTAGCTGTCCGCGATCACCGTGGGCGTCAGCTCGCCCGCGTAATAGCCCGCCGCCTCCGCGAGGGAAGCGCCCGGGGAGAGCATCAGCGCCGCGCTCGTGGCCAGCGCAAGTATGCGTGTTTTCAGGCTCATGCGTAATCCTCCTGTTGGTTCGTTCGGGCGCGCGGCCCGCTCAATCATATGCGCCTCACGGCGTAATCTTCTCGATGTATTCCTCATTGCCCGCCTGCTGCGCGTGGTAGGCCGCGCTCATATCGCGCACCGCGCCGCCCAGCGCATCCTCGACGTCCTGCGCCGTGAGATCCTGCCCGTCCGTCTGCGGCGGCGTGACGTCCACGCTTTCAAGCAGGCCCGTTCCGGCCGTGACGCTCATGTTCATCGTGCCGCCGAGCAGCCCCGCCGAGCTGACGGTCGCCTCGATGCTCGCCTCGTCGGTCAGGCTGATCTCCTCGATGCCCGGCAGGGAGCTGAGCTCGATCTCGTGGCGCATCTTGACGGCGAGGTCGTTCTTGAACGCCTTGACCGCGTCGCGCCGCCTGTCCGTGAAGCCGATCGTCGTGTTCAGCGTGATCGTCTCCTCGAGCGGCCCGCCCTCGCCGTCCGTGATCCAGTTGTTCACGGCGTTGACGATCAGCTTGGCCGATATGCCGACGCCGCCCACCTTGGCCTCCGCGACGATCTGGCTGCGCACGGTCGTGCGGCCTTGCCTGTCCCTGCGGGCGATCTCGTTCTTGCGCTGCGCGCTGTATTCGATCTCGACGTAGTTCTTGTCGTCGCGGCGGACCTTGATCTTGAATGTGTCCTTGGGCTGCGTGCCCGCGGGCTGGCGCAGATAGCCCGACACCGTCCATGTCTCGCCCTGCGCGTCGGTCATCGTGGCGTCGATGTCGATGCGCGTCAGGCGCTCGCCGTCGTCGCTCATCGTGCGCTCCACGGCAAACGGCTCGTTGAGCATGTAGCCCGGCACGAGCTCGTCGCCCGCGCCGAACCACTCGATCCATTCGGCGATGGCCTCAAGCGGCACGCGCTCCAAAATCGGCGTCCCGTTCAGGAATTCCTCCGCCTGCATAAAGCCAAGCATGGCCTCGCTCTCGAAGATCGAGCTGTCCAGCGCCATCGTCTCTCCGTTGACGCGCATCACGGCCACGCCGTTCTCCGCGTCGTCATACAGCGCCAGGTCGCAGAGCTTTTCGCCCTCGCGCACGATCGTCAGGCTGTCGAAGCCCGGCTTGCCCGCGTAGGTGAACACCGCCCCGTCGAGCATGTCCTCGAAGATCGAGAGGTCCTTGATGTAGAGCACGTCGTCCGCCGTGAATTCCGCCGTCGCCGTCACGCCCGCGCCCTGCGCCATGATCTCGCTCATTCTCACCAGTCCCGGCGAAAAGCACGTATTCGATGGGAGCACCTGCTCCGCCATGGCCGCACTCATCAGCAGCACCGCCGCCAGCAGCGCTATGGCAATTCGTTTCATGTGTCCTCCATGCTGCGGTTTCCCCGCATATCTATACGACGTAATTCGCCCCGGTTTTCTTCCTCAATCTGAAAGTTCCCCTTCGATTTGGAGAGTTCAAATAAAACGCGAACGAAAAATATGTCTATTTTGGGCATGCTTGTGTGGCCGCCGCGCGTCACTCGTCGCGCTCCGCCGGCTCGTCCTCCCAGACGGCGACCTCCGGCAGCACGTTTTCATCGAGCACGATCTTCCCCGCATCCACGTCCACGCGCACCACGACGCGCTTGAGCGCCGGGATCATCATCTCCCCGCGCGGCGTGTCAAAGGCGTACACGTCGCAGACTGCGTTTGGCGTGAGCACCTCGCGCAGCGTGCCGATCTCGTTGCCCTTCGTGTCCACGGCCGTCAGGCCCTCGAGGTCGCAGACGAAGTTCTCGTCCTCGCCAAGCTCGATGGCGTGCGCCCGGTCGACGTAGACCACCTTGCCGCGCATCAGCTCGGCGGCGTTGCGGTCGTCTATGCCCTCGAGCTGAAGGAACGCAAAGCCGTCGTAGGCGCGGCCCTTCTTCACCTTGCGCGGGACGTACTGCCCCTTCTTCAAAAAGTAGACCGTCTCCAGCCTCGCGTAGCGGCTCATGTCGCTTGTCGCCGCCTTGAGCTTGACCTCGCCGCGTATGCCCTGCGGCTTGACGATCTCGCCGATCTCCAAATATTCGCTTGCCATAGTTTCCTCTTTTTTTATATACTTTGTAATCCCTTTCCCCGCAATCCCGCCGCGCCAAAATGCAGCGCCATGGGTGAGCCGGATGCCCGCTCAAACCCGAACAGCTTCTTCCGTAACCCCCGTAACCCCAAAATGCAGAGCCACGAGTGAGCCAGATGCTCACACAAGGTCAAACGGACGAGGCTGGCGAGATCATTTTTCGTTCCGGCTAAGTCGAACGGAGGGAGGCGTAGCAGAGCTACGTTGACCGGAGAGAGCAACGCCGGAGATGCTCACACAAGCGAAATTGGATCAAGATGGCGAGATTATTTTTCGTCTCAGCGAAGTCGGAGGGAGGGAGGCGTAGCTGGGCTACGACGACCGGAAGGAGACGCAGCTGAGGCGGAAAAGAAGCCGCCAGATGATTCAATTTCGTGCAGGGTGAGCATCCTTAAAAGGATCCGCCAGACTGTTCGTTTGTCCGCAGGGTGAGCATCATCAAAAGAAGCCGCGCAAGCAATCATGCGCGGCGTCCTGTTTGTGTTGTACCGACCCGCCGTGCGTCCCTGCGCGGTGATCGCGCTTTTGATCCTCGTTTCGATTTACAGAATCTCCACAAAGACGGGCTTCTCGTTGCGGGCGGTCGCTGCCTTGACCACGGCACGGATGGACTTGGCGATGCGGCCCTGCTTGCCGATGACCTTGCCCATGTCGTCCGGGCCGACGCTCAGCTCAATGATGACGGATTCGGGCCCATCGACGGTGCGAACCTGCACCTGCTCCGGGTGATCCACGAGCGTCGAGGCGATATAGCGAACCAGTTCTTCCATTTTAGCCCTCAGCTTTCCGGGCGGGTGCCCATCATCAGGCGATCGCGCCGGACTTCTTGAGCAGCGCGCGGACGGTATCGGTCGGCTGCGCGCCGTTCTTGATCCACTGCTGGGCCTTCTCGGCGTCGATCTTCAGCTCGACGGGCTTGCTGACCGGGTTGTAGTAGCCGATCTCGTCGACAAAACGGCCGTCACGGCAGGCGCGCTCGTCGGCGACAACCACGCGGTAGAACGGCTTCTTCTTCATGCCCATCCTCTTGAGACGAATCTTGACCATTTTGGGTTCCTCCTTAAATATCCTCTATAAATAGAATATATAACCTCAATCTCTTGGATTGCCGGTGTCGTGATTATCTTCCCATCGGGAAGCGGAAGCGGCCTCTCTTGCCGCGCGTCTGGTTCATCATCATCTTCATCTGCTTTTTCATGTCCTCGAATTGGCGGATGAGCTGGTTGACGTCCTGCACGCTCGTGCCGGAGCCCGCTGCGATGCGGCGGCGGCGGCTGGCGTTGAGCACCTCGGGATGGCGGCGCTCACGCGGCGTCATCGAGCGGATGATCGCCTCGGGCTTTTTCATCGCGTCGTCGGGGATGTCAATGTCGCCGATGGCGCTCATGCCCGGCAGCATCTTGAGGATGCCCGAGAGCGGGCCCATCTTCTTGATCTGCTGCATCTGGGTGAGGAAGTCGTCGAGCGTGAAGTCGGCGTTCTTCATGCGCTTGGCGAGGTCGCCCGCCTCCGCCTCGTCCATCGTGATGTTCTCCTGCGCCTTTTCGATCAGGGTCATCACGTCGCCCATGCCCAGGATTCGGCTGGCCATGCGCTCGGGGTGGAAGGGCTCGATGTCGCCGAGCTTCTCGCCCGTGCCCGCGAACTTGATCGGCTTGCCCGTCACAGCGCGAACGGACAGCGCCGCGCCACCGCGGGTGTCGCCGTCGAGCTTGGTGAGGATGCAGCCGGTGATCTCGAGCTTCTCGTTGAACGCGCTTGCGACGTTCACGGCGTCCTGACCGGTCATCGCGTCAATGGTCAGCAGGATCTCGTTGGGATGCACGGTGTCGCAGATGCGGCGAAGCTCGTCCATGAGCGCTTCGTCGATGTGCAGGCGGCCCGCCGTATCCAGAATCACGACGTCGTGCTGGTGATAGCGCGCGTATTCGATGGCCTCCTGCGCGGTGATGACCGGGTCCTGCGTGCCCTTCTCAAACACCGGCACGCCGACCTGTCCGCCGACGACCTGCAGCTGCTTGATGGCGGCCGGGCGGTAGATGTCGCAGCCGACGAGCAGCGGCTTTTTGCCGTCCTTGCGCAGCCAGCCCGCGAGCTTGGCGCACATCGTCGTCTTACCGGCGCCCTGCAGGCCGCAGAGCATGAACACGGAGATCGGCGAGGAGCTGTATTGCAGCCTCGCGTTGCTGCCGCCCATCAGCGCGGTCAGCTCTTCGTTGACCACCTTGATGATCTGCTGCTGCGCGCTGAGGCTCTCCAGCGTCTCCTGGCCCACGCAGCGCTCGGTCGCTTTCTTGACGAAGTCCTTGACGACCTTGTAGTTGACGTCCGCCTCCAGCAGCGCCATGCGCACCTCGCGCATCACCAGCTTGACGTCTTCCTCCGTCAGCTTGCCCTTGCCGCGCATCTTGCCGAAAGCCTGCTGCAATCTCTGCGTCAGTCCCTCAAAGGCCATCGCACTCTTCCTCCTCCGAAAGCAGCCGCTCGAGAATCGCTCTCGCCCGCTGCGCCTGTTCTCCGGTCGCGTCCCGGAGCGCGTCAAGCCCTTCGCCAAGGCCCTGCGTCAGCCTGCGGTATCTGGCGAGCAGCCCGAGCTGCGCCTCGTATCCCTCAAGCTGGCGGATGCCCCTGTGCACGGCGTCGTGCACGCCCTGACGCGATATGCCCTCGCGCGCGGCGATTTCCGAGAGCGAGAAGTCCTCCTCGCAGTACAGCGAGAGCAGCTCCCTCTGCCGCTTGGTGAGCAGCGGGCCGTAGAAATCGAACAGCCAGCCGATTTGAACACGATCCTCCACAGGATGCCTCCGTAAAGCGTAAACACTTGACAGCCTGCTTATTATACCCCAACGCCGCACGGCTGTCAAGCATTTTTCCTTGACAAGATTTCGCTTTGCGCCATCTTTTTTACGGCGGTCAGCGGGAGTTCCTTCCTTTTTATATATAGGGCCGTCCGGGCGCAAAAAAAGAGAACGGCGCCTGGCCGTCCTCCCTTGCGTTCATGTCAGGTGTTCATCCTGCGGTGATCAATACCAGCTCTCCGCGGCGTTCTTGGTGCGCACGGCGTAGGTCTTCTTGTACTCGACGCGGATGAAATCATCCATCTGGCGCGCATCCTCGATGCGGCGGGTGTCGTAAATGGAGTAGGCGATGTTCGCGATAATCAGTGCGGCGAAAACGGCGATGGCGGTCATATGAAGTCCTCCTTAAATCAGTCAGGAAGTTGAGATTGAATTGTGGGCGCCCCTTGTCGGCGTCGTCTCTTGGTAGCCTTATTATATCATCTTTGCCTTATTTCTGCACGCTTTTTTTGAATTTTTCTTAATAATTGACCGCTTTCATGGCATTGCAGAGCATCACTCAGAAAATATTTTTGCGATCAAAAACTGCATAATCGGGACGCGCGTTGTTCATTTTTGGCCCTTTTATGCGTTTTTTCTGCAAGATGCGTTTCAGGAATTTTTTCTGACCTTTCCTGATCTTTACGCCGCTTTTACGCGCCGCCCGCGTCCAATTTCGCTCAGATTTGTATGGAACGCTTGTTCCCATTTTCAATCCATGCTATAATGGGCGAATCAGAGGAACATACTTCTTAAAAAACCGTCAGGAGGTCAGCATGGAGCAGGGCCGTTTCGTTCTCAAATCCCCGTTTAAGCCGCAGGGCGACCAGCCGCAGGCCATCGAGGCGCTCGCGCAGGGCGTCGCCGACGGCCTGTCCTGTCAGGTGCTGCTGGGCGTCACCGGCTCGGGCAAGACATACACCATGGCCTCCGTCATCCAGAAGGTGCAGCGCCCGACGCTCGTCATCGCGCACAACAAGACGCTCGCCGCGCAGCTTTGCAGCGAGTTCCGCGAGTTCTTCCCGGACAGCGCCGTCGAGTATTTCGTTTCCTATTATGATTACTACCAGCCCGAGGCCTACATCGCCTCGACCGACACCTACATCGAGAAGGACTCCTCCGTCAACGAGGAGATCGAGCGCCTGCGCCACAGCGCCACGGCGGCCCTGCGCGAGCGGCGGGACGTCATCGTCGTCGCGTCGGTTTCGTGCATCTACTCGATGGGTGACCCGTCGGAGTACGAGGGCATGATGATCTCCCTTCGCCCCGGCATGAACATCGAGCGCGACGCCCTGCTGCGCCAGCTCGTCGAAATCCAGTACGAGCGCAACGATTTCGAGTTCGACCGCGGCACATTCCGCGTGCGCGGCGACGTCGTCGAGATCTTCCCCGCCGGGTACGAAAAGAGCGCCATCCGCGTGGAGTTCTTCGGCGACGAGATCGACCGCATCACGTCGGTGGACGTCGTCTCCGGCCACACGATCATGGAGCTGGCCCACATCGCCATCTACCCCGCGACGCATTACGCCACCCCGCGCGAGGCCATCGACCGCGCCATCCGCAGCATCGAGGACGACCTCGACGCCCGCGTGAAGGAATTCAAGGAGGAAGGCAGCCTGCTCGAGGCGCAGCGCCTGAGCCAGCGCACCAATTACGACATCGAGATGCTGCGCGAGCTGGGCTACTGCACCGGCATCGAAAACTACTCGCGCTACTTCGACGGCAGAAAGCCCGGCGACGCGCCGTATACGCTGCTTGACTACTTCCCAGACGACTACATCGTCTTCGTCGACGAGAGCCACGTGACGCTTCCGCAGATCCGCGCGATGTACAACGGCGACCGCGCCCGCAAGGAGGCGCTGGTCAACTACGGCTTCCGCCTGCCCAGCGCGTTTGACAACCGTCCATTAAAGTTCAACGAGTTCGAGGACCGCATCGGCCAGCTCATCTGCGTGAGCGCCACGCCCGCTGCCTATGAGATGGAGCGCGCCGGTCAGGTCGTCGAGCAGATCATCCGTCCGACCGGCCTGCTCGACCCGATCATCGAGGTCCGCCCGGCGACGGGGCAGGTCGACGACCTCTACGCCGAGATCACCAAGACCACACAGGCGGGCTTCCGCACGCTGGTCACGACGCTGACCAAGAAGATGGCCGAGAGCCTGACCACATACCTGACCGAAATGCACGTGCGCGTGCGCTATCTTCATTCCGACGTGCAGACCATGGAGCGGCAGGAGATCATCCGCGACCTGCGTCTGGGCGAATTTGACGTGCTGGTGGGCATCAACCTGCTGCGCGAAGGCCTCGATCTGCCGGAGGTCGCGCTGGTTGCGATCCTCGACGCGGACAAGGAGGGCTTCCTGCGCAGCGAGGTCAGCATGATCCAGACCGTGGGCCGCGCCGCGCGCAACGCCGAGGGCCGCGTCATCATGTACGGCGACATCGTGACCGACAGCATGCAGCGCACCATCGACGAGACCGAGCGCCGCCGCAGCATGCAGAAGGCGTTCAACGAGGCGCACGGCATCGTCCCCAAGACGGTCATGAAGTCCGTGCGCGACCTGCTTGAGATCGGCAAAGCGCCCACCGAAGGCACGAAAACCCGCGCCGAAAAAAAGAAAAAGGAACTCACCGAGGACGAGCTGCACCTGCTCATTTTGTCCACAGAGGAAAAGATGCTGCAGGCCGCCGCAAACCTCGATTTCGAGCTCGCCGCCAAGCTGCGCGACCAGCTCTTCGCGCTCCAGGGCAAGACGCCCGAGGAGACCGAAACCATCACCACGCCCCAGCGCAAGCGCCGCCAGCGCCGAAACAACAAGTATCTCAAGGCATAACGCAAGGAGAATCCCATGCAGGAAAATATCGTCATCCGCGGCGTCCGCCAGAACAACCTCAAAAACTTCGACCTGACGCTCCCGCGCAACAAGCTCATCGTCTTCACCGGTCTGTCCGGCTGCGGCAAGTCCTCGCTCGCGTTTGACACGCTCTACGCCGAGGGCCAGCGCCGCTATGTCGAGTCGCTCTCCAGCTATGCCCGCCAGTTTCTGGGGCAGATGGAGAAGCCCGACGTGGACGTGATCGACGGCCTGTCCCCCGCCATTTCCATCGACCAGAAGACGACGAGCAAGAACCCGCGCTCCACCGTCGGCACCGTGACTGAGATTCACGACTATCTGCGCCTGCTCTTTGCGCGCGTCGGCGTCCCGCACTGCCCCAAGTGCGGCCGCGAGATCACCAAGCAGACCGTCGATCAGATGGTCGATCAGCTGCTTGGCATGCCGGAGCGCACGCGCATGCAGCTGCTCGCGCCGCTCGTGCGCGGCAAAAAGGGCGAGCACGTCAAGATCTTGCAGAATATCGTCAAGCAGGGCTTTGTCCGCGTGCGCGTGGACGGCCAGATCTACGACGCGAGCGACGTTCCCGCCCTTGCCAAGCAGAAGAAGCACACCATCGAGGTCGTCGTCGACCGCCTGATCCTGCGCGAGGACATCCGCGCCCGCCTCAACGATTCGCTGGAAACCGCGCTCGCGCTCTCCGGCGGCATCGCCATCGCCGACATCGGCCCGGGCGAAAACGAGATTCTCTTTTCGCAGAACCTCGCCTGCCCCGACTGCGGCATCAGCATCGAAGAGCTCGCACCGCGCTCGTTCTCGTTCAACAGCCCGTTCGGCGCGTGTCCCACGTGCGCGGGCCTCGGCGTGCAGATGAAGATCGACCCCGACCTCATCATCCCCGACTGGAACAAGAGCCTGCGCGAGAACCCGTTCAACGTCATGGGCTGGTCGAACATCGAGCCGGGGACGCAGGCCGGCATGTTCTTCGACGCGCTGGCCGAGAAATACGGCTTCTCGCTGGACACTCCGCTGTGCGAGCTGAACAAGGAGGCGCAGGATGTCATCCTCTACGGCACAAACGGCGACCCGCTTCAGATCAAATACACCCGGCCCAACGGCGACAGCCACACGTTCAGCGCGCCGTTTGAGGGCGTTATCCCCACGACCGAGCGCCGCGCCGCCGAGACCCAGAGCGAATCAACCAAGGCGTATTACGAATCGCTGATGAGCCAGACGCCCTGCCCCGACTGTCAGGGCAAGCGCCTGCGCCCGGAAATCCTCGCCGTCACCGTCGGCGGCAAGTCCATCGCCGAGGTCAGCGACCTGTCCGTCCGCGACGCAAGGCAGTTCTTCGCCAGCCTCACGTTCGGCGAGAAGGACACCATGATCGCCGCGCCGATCCTCAAGGAAATCGACGCGCGCCTGCGCTTTCTGGCCGACGTCGGCCTCACGTATCTCAACCTCTCGCGCGCGTCCGGCACGCTCTCCGGCGGCGAGGCGCAGCGCATCCGGCTCGCCACGCAGATCGGCTCCGGCCTCGTCGGCGTGCTCTACATCCTCGACGAGCCGTCCATCGGATTGCACCAGCGCGACAACGCGCGCCTCATCCACACGCTCTGCCGCCTGCGCGATCTGGGCAACACGCTGATCGTCGTCGAGCACGACGAGGACACCATGCGCGCGGCGGATCAGATCGTGGATATCGGCCCCGGCGCGGGCGAGCACGGCGGCGAGCTGATCGCTCAGGGCACGGCCGAGGAGATCATGGCCTGCCCCCGCTCGATCACCGGTGCGTATCTGAGCGGCAGGCGCGGCATCCCGCTTCCCAAAGAGCGCAAGAAGCCCACCGGCTTCATCACCGTGCGCGGCGCGCGTGCACACAACCTCAAGAATATCGACGTGCGCGTCCCGCTGGGCATCATGACGACCGTCACCGGCGTGTCCGGCAGCGGCAAGTCGTCTCTGGTCAACGAGATCATCTACAAGACGCTCCAGCGCGACCTCAACCGCGCGCGCACCCGCCCCGGCGACTGCGACGGCATCGACGGCATCGAGCAGCTGGACAAGGTCATCGCCATCGACCAGTCGCCCATCGGCAGGACGCCGCGCAGCAACCCGGCGACCTACACCGGTTTGTTCGACATGATCCGCAAGGTCTTCGCCGCCACGCCCGAGGCCAAGGCACGCGGCTACCGCGAGAACCGCTTCTCGTTCAACGTGCGCGGAGGCCGCTGCGAGGCGTGCTCCGGCGACGGCATCCTGCGCATCGAAATGCACTTCCTCGCCGACATCTACGTTCCCTGCGAGGTCTGCAAGGGCAAGCGCTACAACCGCGAGACGATCGAGGTCACCTACAAGGGCAAGACGATCGCCGATGTGCTGGATATGACCGTCGAGGAGGCGCTGCGCTTCTTCGAGGCGTACCCGCGCATCAGCCGCAAGCTCCAAACGCTCGCCGACGTGGGCCTGGGCTACATCAAGCTCGGCCAGCCGTCCACCACATTGTCCGGCGGCGAGGCCCAGCGCGTCAAGCTCGCGACCGAGCTATCCCGCACGTCGACCGGCAAGACGTTCTACGTGCTCGACGAGCCGACGACCGGCCTGCACATGGCCGACTGCGAGCGGCTTGTCGGCGTGCTGCGCAGGCTTTCCGAGGGCGGCAACACCGTGCTGATCATCGAGCACAACCTCGATGTCATCAAGGCGTGCGATTATGTGATCGACCTCGGTCCGGAGGGCGGCGACGAGGGCGGCACGCTCGTGTGCGAAGGCACGCCGGAGGAAATCGCCGCGCACGAGGGCAGCTATACGGGGCAGTTCCTCAAGCCGGTTCTCGAAAAGAGCAGGCGGGAGAAATAATCGTGTAAAGCCACACAAAGCAGGATGACGAAGCGCCGAAAGCTTACCGGTACCCAAACGCATTCACCGCCCGCAGCCCTGCCCTCCCCTTGGGGAGGTGTCACTCCGAAGGATTGACGCAGGGGTGACAAAAAGGGGCGGACATTCAACGGTATCGCTTGCCGAAACGCCGCAGCAGAAAAGACAAGCCCCGCGCTTTTGCTGCATCCGCAGGATCAAGCCAGCCAAAACCGCGACCTTTACACGCGCTGAAATCAAGCGTATAATATGGATCAAACAGCAACCACGACAGGAGGCATCGCCCATGATATCCGAAACGTACAAGGCCATGCTCGGCGGCAAGTCCGTCATCCGCGAGCTCAGCGAGTTCGCCACCGCGCGCGGCAAGGAGATCGGCTACGACAATGTGTTCGATTACAGCCTCGGCAATCCGTCCGTGCCCGTGCCGCAGGCGTTCAATGATAAGGTCATCGAGCTGCTGAACACCATGAGCAGCATGGAGGTGCACGGCTATTCGCCCAGCCTGGGCATCCCCTCCGTCAAGGAGAAGATCGCCGCGTCACTCAACCGGCGCTTCGGCATGAATTACGCGGGCAAGGACATCTTCATGGCCAGCGGCGCGGCGGGCGCGCTCGCCCATGCATTCCGGCTTGTGACCGGCCCCGGCGACGAGATCCTCACGTTCGCGCCGTTCTTCCCGGAGTACCACCCGTATGTCGACCTCACCGGCGCGCGGCTCAAGGTCGTCCCCGCCAACACCGCGGACTTCCAGATCAACTTCGACGCCTTCGTCGATATGCTGACGCCCAGCGTGCATGCCGTGCTCATCAACACGCCGAACAATCCCTCCGGCGCGGTCTATTCCGAGCAGACGCTCACCCGCCTCGCCGCGATCCTGACCGAGAAGGAGGAGCAGTTCGGCCACGAGATCTGGCTGATCTCCGACGAGCCGTACCGCGAGATCGTCTTCGACGGCAAGACCGCCCCCTACGCCAGCAGGTTCTATCCGCGCACGCTCTCGTGCTATTCCTTCTCCAAGAGCCTGTCGCTGCCCGGCGAGCGCATCGGCTATCTCGCGGTCAACCCGGCCTGCGGCGTGAGCGACATGCTGGTCAACATGGCCGGACAGATTTCGCGCGGCATCGGCCATAACTGCCCCAGCTCCGTCATCCAGCTCGCCGTCGCCGACACGTGCGATTTGACCGCCGACCTGTCCGTCTATGAGACGAACATGAACATCCTCTGCGACGAGCTCACGAGCCTCGGCTTTGACATCGTGCGCCCCGGCGGCACGTTCTATATGTTCCCCAAGGCTCCGGAGGCCGACGCCGTCGCCTTCTGCCGCAAGGCGCTCAAGTATGATCTGGTGCTCGTGCCGTCCGATACGTTCGGCGTCGGTGGATATTTCAGAATCGCTTACTGTATTAATACACAAAAGGTGCAGCGTTCTCTGGAGGCTTTCCGCCGCATGATGCATGCCGAATATTGACTTTTCACACATCTGCGCCGTCCCATCCACACTGGGACGGTGCTTTTTTTCGTCCAAATTCCAAATCTTTTGAAAAAATACACAATATTCCAGCTTGAAATTTTTCCTTATTTGTTCTATAATAGGTAGAACGTACACTTATGCGAATTGCGTATTTTTGCGTATTACATCTGTCCTTCCCTTGCGGCAGGCGGAAGAAGGGGGCTGCACGCATGTCGATTCAGCCAGACGATTCCAAACACATCAGCCTCTCCATGAATGAAATCGAGCGTCTGTGTCCCGTGGCCAAGGCGCTCTCCTCCCCGATGCGCGTGAAGATGATCGCGCTGCTGTGCTCACGGTCGATGAACGTCAACGAGCTCGCGGAGGCGCTGTCGCTTCCCGTGTCCACGGCGGCGCTCAACGTCCGCCAGCTCGAGGAAGCCGGACTGATCACCACCGAGATCCAGCCGGGCATCCGCGGCGCGATGAAGCTCTGTTCCCAGCGCATCGACTCGGTCTCCATGCGCCTGACGCCCGATATGGAGGACGGCGTGAGCGCGCTGACCGTCCGTCTGCCCATCGGCAGCTATTCCTCCGCCGAGGATATCAGCCCCGAATGCGGCATCGTCAGCGAGCACGCATGGGTCGGCGAGAGCAACACCCCGCGCACGTTCTATCATCCCGACCGCTTCGGCGCGCAGATGCTCTGGTTCCACTCCGGCAGCCTCGAGTATCGCTTCTCGCTGTGCGAGATCGTGCCCGCACAGGTCGAGTGGATCGAATTCTCGATGGAGATGTCCTCCAACGCACCGATGTACCGCAGCGATTTCAAGAGCGACATCTTCCTGTCCGTCAATGGCACGATGGTCGGCACGTGGGAAAGCCCCGGCGACTACGGCGGGCGGCGAGGCCGGCTCAACCCCTCGTGGTGGAGCGACACGTCCTCGCAATTCGGCCTGCTCAAGACATGGCGCGTGGACGCCAACGGCAGCACGCTCGACGGCGAGCCGATCTCCGATGTCTGCCTGCGCGACCTGTCGCTGACCGAGCATGACTTCATCAGCCTGCGCGTGGGTGTCTCGCCCGAGGCTGATCACGTCGGCGGCATCAACCTGTTCGGCGAGAAGTTCGGCGACTATGCGCAGGGCATCGTCATGCGCGTGGGCTACGCCCAGTGATGCGCGGCCCGCTGCGCCCATCGCCATATGCGGCATCACGCCCCGGCGCATCGCGGCGGCTTATTCCCGCATGCGCCGAATGACGCGAAACGCTCTCTCCTCCGGCAAGGCGCTTTCCCGCTGCGGCGCGCTCTGCCGGTTTTGACGCACGCGAAAAATAAAATAACGGCCATGCCCGGAATGTTCAGCCAGGCATGGCCGGTTTTTTTGTATGGCGAATCGTCATCGAAGCTCCGCCGCCTCCAGACAGCCGACCTCCTCGCCGGCCTCGACGAAGTAATATTCGTTCTCGGTGGTGCCGATGGCGCGCACGATCATGCCGACAGGCAGCATCGCCACCGCGTCGTAGGAGTCCGCCTCCCGGCTGCGCAGAACGACGCTCTGCGTACCGTAGGGCGAGACGACCTCGCACTGCTGCGCGCAGTCGATCACCGCTTCCGCAGCCTCGCCCGTGCGCAGATACTGCGTCATCATGTAGCCGCCGACCACGGCGCTCTTGCCGAGGGTGACGAGCGACCAGCCGTCGCCCGCGTCGGAGACGATCTCGACCTGCGTGCCGGTGTAGAATTGGCCGACGACCGGCGCGGAGGTGTTCGGCTCGCTGCGCAGGTTCAGCTTGCTCTCCGGGTCGCTGCCGTTGTATACCACGGCGTATTCGGCCATCGCCCCCGCCGATGCCGTCATCATCGCGGCCAACAGCGCCGCCAGCATCATTTTCCTGCCCGTCATGTGCCTCTCCCCTTTATCGCGAGGAATTATTTTCCTGCTGACTACAAGACGAATGAGCCGGCGCATTTCTTCCCGCTTTTTCATAAAATTTTACGCCAAACTTTGTCTTTGCACAACGCCCGATTTTCACTAAAAATACGCGCCGCGCGCTTGCGCATTTCCACAAAACCCGACCATTCGGGATATTTTGGGTTTACGCACCGCCGGATTTGTACTATACTATATGTTAACCGTTTCGATTTCTTGATGTGTCGGGATTTTTTAGCGCGAGGAGGCTGCATATGAAGCTGTATCTGACCGGCAACCCATGTTCTCAGCAGAGGCATTGTTACTACGTGGAGAGCGCGCACGCGCCCTTCATCGTGGATTGCGGGTTTCAGCGCTGCTATCCCGGCGACGAGCGTCCCCATCTGACCAGCGAGCAGATCCGCTCGGCGCGCTATCTCTTCCTGACACATTCGCATGAAAATCAGTCCGGCGCGCTGCCGTATCTGCTGGCGAACGGCTTCATGGGCCGCGTCGTGGTGACGACGGAGACCGCCAGACAGCTCACGTTCCCCATCGACGAGCCGATCGTGCTCGAGGGGCTGAGCCTGCCGTATGCGCCGGTGGAGCTGCCGGGCGGGCTGACGATAGCGTGGGGCCGCAGCGGGCATTGCTCCGGCTCGGCGTGGTTCTCGATGCAGGAGGACGGGCGGACGCTGCTGTTCACGGGCGACTATTACGACAGCCCGCGCGTGCATGTGGCCGACCCGATCATCGGCCTGCATGCGGATCTGGCGGTCATGGACTGCGATTACGGCACGATGACCAGCTCCAACTCGAGGGAGGAGCAGATCGCGTTGATCATCCGCGCGATTCGCGATGCGCTTCACGATGGCAGGCCGGTGCTGCTGCCTGTGCCGCGCTATGGCCGCGGTCAGGGCCTGCTGACGTACATCTCCGAGCGGCTGCCGGAGGCGGACATCTTCGGCGATGCGCATTTCCTGTCGGAGCTGAACCATCTGGACGCGTCGTCGCTGTGGGTGCAGCATCGTGCGCTGGATATGCTGTCGGACTGCTTCGTGCGGCCGATGCCGGAGGACTTCGTCGCGCTGGGCGTGTATTTCCTGTCGGACTCGCAGCTGGAGACCGAGTACGGCCGAACGGTGGCGACATGGCTGCTCAAGTACGGCGCGCGGATTCTGATGACCGGCACGGTGGAGCCCAACACCGTCGCGGCGTCGCTGCTGCACTCCGGGAAGGCGAAGCTCATGCGCTACGGCGTGCATTGCACGCAGGCCGATATGCTCAGGATCGCCGCGCAGAATGACTTCGGGAAGATCATCGCCTATCGGTCCGATTATGCGCCGACACAGCCGGTGTACGAAGTGTAACGCTTAAGGCGCGAAGCGAAGAAGGGTCAAGGGGACCGGAGCCCGCCGCCGCCAGTGGCGGAAACAGGCGGGCGGAGCGTCGGGAACCTTAACGAGCGACCGAAGGGCGCGACTATAAGGTTCCCCGGACAATGTCCCTGCCGGGGTCTGGGGCTGGCCCCAGCGTAACCCCCATAACCCCAAATGGCGCAGCCATCTAAAAAATAGTCAGGGAGCGAAGCGTTACCTGACGCCGACGCTGCACCAAGCAACATCAAACAGATCAACTATCGCCCAGTTCGTCAAAGAGCCGGGCATTTTTCTTTTGCGCTTTTTACTTACACATCCCAGCCGTCCCGCCAACCCCCTAAGCCTCGCCAAACCCGACCAAGCCCCGCTCACGCCGTAACCCCCCGTCACCCCCGCCCACCCAAGCCGCACATGGGGCCCGGCACAAAAGCATCGCCGTCCCAAAGGGCCGCACCGGGCTAAAATAAAAAAGTACCGGGAGACCCGAAGGGGCTCCGTGACCGGCACCGCCAAGCCCGACCAAGCCACGCCATGCAAATCCCCGTATCCCCCAAATATTTTCCGCCTTTCGGCTTGACATCCGTCCGAAATCGTACTACAATCCCCCTTGCATGTACGATTTCGGACGATAAGGAGCATCCCATGAAAGATATTCTCCGGCGCATCAGCCTCATATACGGCGAGACCGACGCCCTGTATCACGACATCGCCATGCGTTTGGGCCTGTCCGACAGCGCGTTCCGCATCCTCTACACGCTGATGATTTACGAAGCGCCGTGCCCGCTGGCGACGCTGCGCCGCCTGTGCGGACTGAGCAAGCAGACAGTCAACTCCGCCATCCGCAAATTCGAGCAGGAGGGCGTGCTGTATCTGACGGCCTCCGGCGCGCGCGGCAAGGACGTACACCTCACCGACGCGGGCCAGCAACTCGTGGAGCGCACCGCCCGGCGCGTGTTTGCGATGGAAAACGCCATGCTCGACAGCTGGCCAAAGGAGGATTTGCAGCAGTATTATGCGCTGTCCGAGCGCTATCTGCGCGATTTGGCCGCGTTCACCAAACCCCTTTTCGAGGAGGACGTATGAGAATCCAGCTTTCCGATCACTTCAATTACGGGCGGCTGCTGCGCTTCACGCTGCCGTCCATCGCGATGAACATCTTTACGTCGCTCTACGGCATCGTAGACGGCTTCTTTGTGTCCAACTACGTGGGCAAGATGCCGTTTGCCGCGGTCAATTTCATCATGCCGCTGCTCATGATCCTCGGCTGCACGGGCTTCATGTTCGGCACGGGCGGCTCGGCGCTCATCGGCCTGCTGCTTGGCGAGGGCAAGCGCGAGCAGGCGAACCGCACGTTCTCGCTGGTCGTCGCGAGCACGTTTGTGCTCTCGGCGTCGCTGTCCGTCATCGGCATCGCCTTCCTCGAGCCGCTCGTTCGGCTGATGGGCGCCAGCGAGGCGATGATGGCCGACTGCCTGCTCTACGGGCGCATCATCCTGTGCGCGAACCCGTTCTACGCGCTGCAATTCCTGTTCCAGTGCCTGTTCATCACGGCGGAGAAGCCCAAGCTCGGCCTGCTGGTGACGGTCGCGGCGGGCGTGGCGAACATGGCCGGCGACTGGCTGTTCGTGGCGGTCTTCGATTGGGGCCTCGCGGGCGCGGCGCTGGCGACGTCGATGTCGCAGATGATCGGCGGCCTCGCGCCCATCGTCTACTTCCTGCGCAGGAACACGAGCCTGCTGCGCCTGACGCGCTTCAAGTTTAACGGGCGCGCGCTGGTGCGCACGTGCACCAACGGCTGCTCGGAGCTGATGAGCAACATCGCCTTCAGCCTGCTGGGCATGCTCTACAACATGCAGCTCATGCGCTACGCGGGCGAGAACGGCGTCGCGGCCTACGGCGTGCTGATGTACGTCTCGATGATCTTCCAGGCGATCTTCATCGGCTATTCGGTCGGCGTCGCGCCGGTGATCTCGTTCCACTACGGCGCGGCGAACCGCGACGAGCTGACGAACCTGCTCTCGCGCTCGGTGCGGCTGCTGCTGGGCTTCTCCGTGGCGATGTTCCTCGCGGGCGAGCTGGCGGGTCAGCCGCTGTCCCGGCTGTTCGTGGGCTACGACGCGGAGCTGCTTGACATGACGGCGAAGGCGTTTGCCATCTTCTCGTTCTGCTTCCTGTTCTCGGGACTTGCGATATTCGGCTCGTCGTTCTTCACGGCGCTGGGCGACGGCCTAACCTCGGCGCTGATCTCGTTCCTGCGCACGCTGGTGTTTCAGGTGCTCGCGGTGCTGCTCATGCCGCTGATGTTCGGGCTGACGGGCGTGTGGCTGTCGATTGTGGTCGCGGAGATCATGGCGGTGGTCGTGACGGTCACGTTCGTCGTGCTGCGGCGCGGGCGGTACGGGTATAAGCTGCCGTTTGTCGAGCGATAATTTGTGCATACAGGAAACCGGTTCCCGGCGGGCGTGATGATGCTCGTTGGGAACCGGTTGATTTTTTGGGGTTACGGGCTGTGTTCGGCGTTGGTTGGGTGGGCTTGGCGGAGCCGGTCACGGAGCCGCCGAAGGCGTCTCCCGATGCTTTTTTATTTTAGCCCGGCGCAGCTTTTTGGGCGTTGGGGCCTTTGTGCCGGGCCCCATGTGCGGCTTGGTCGGGCGGGGGTGACGGGTGAGCGGGACTTGGCCGGGCTTGGCGGAGCTTGGGTGGTTGGCGGGGCGGCGGGGGTGCGTAAGTAAAAAGCGAAAAAGAAAAGCGCCCGGCTCACGAAAAGCTGGGCGATGGGTTATCGCATTGATGTTGCTTGGTGCAAGCTCGGCGTCAGGTCACGCTTCGCTCCCTGACTACTTTTTAAATGGCTTCGCCATTTTTGGGGGTTACGCTGGTGCAGCCCCAGACCCCGCAAGGGACGCTGTCCCTTGACCCTGCAAGGGCTTTGCCCTTGACCCTTCTTCGCTTCGCGCCTCTACCGCTGCTTCTCCTGCATATCCCGTTCAACCTCCCCAAGCGTATGCTCCAAAATCCGCTCCCAATGCTGAAAATCCATATGCGGCGTATAGAACGTCTCGATCTCATCGTGAATCTGCTTGGCCTGCGTCAGCGCCGCGCTCGCCCGATGCCTGTGCAGCTGCACGCCCGCGCGCCCCTGCTCCAGCGCGCAATCGTGCCGGAGCAGCGCGCTCCCCGGCAGGCACGCCGCAAAGTCGAACGTCATCTCCGACGCCAGCCCCTCGCCCGACGTCACCAGCGTATCGAGCACAGGAATCGTCACATGCAGCAGCTCCCCCGGACACGCGGGATTCAGATGCTCCTCCACGCCATACCCCGCCGCCAGACACGCCGCCTCCAGCGCCCGCAGCACCGGCGTCACATCCTGCGCCCAATGCCGCGCAATCCGAATCACGCGCCCGCAATCGCCCTCCGCGAGCAGGCACATCTCGCCCTTCATCGTCACGGCGTCCGTGATCGTCCGGCGCACCGACGGCGCGCGCTCTGCCTCCGCCTCGCCCTCCATCACCGCGCGGATCAGCGCCCTTGTCATCCGCGCCGCCCTGCCCTCGTCCGTCGCCGACGCCGCAATCGCGTGGTTTTCCTTTTCCAGCGCCCACGCCGCCGCCAGGCTCGCCCTCGCCCGCCGCGTACACGCCGCGTTGTCCTCCATGCACGCCGCGATCCGCCCCGCCTGCCCGCGCATCGCCCGCTCGTCAAGGCATGCGCCGAGGTTCACAATGCCGTCCCGCGCGCCGGGAATCTTCGGGTCGACGACGTGCGGCGCTGTGCCGTCCATGATCACCAGCCCCGCATGCGGCACGGCCACCGCGTCGAGGCTGTCCGGGTCGCCCGAACACGGATACAGCATGCTCGCCTCCCCGCCCGCGCACACCGCCGCATGCACCCTGCGCATGAACGTCGATTTGCCCACGCCCGGCCCGCCCTTGAGGATCACCGTGCGCCGGATCATCCCCTTCGGCAAAAGCTGGTCAAACAGATTGATGAACCCCTCCGGCCCCATCGCGCCCGGAAACCGCGTCCTCGTCCTCGTCAATCGCGCTCTCCCCCTTCATGCTCGTCGCCGATGGATATGCGCCTTGGCCGCCATGCATGCCTTTTGCGGCGGCATGTTCTGGTGTGGTATAAAAAAAGTTGACAGCTTATTCTCAAGGATTTCATAATAAAACCAAGAGAATAAGGAGGCATTCAAAGTGGCACGTAAATATGACCATGAATACAAAGTACAGGCAGTAAAAC
>CALVTQ010000060.1 GCA_944362695.1 uncultured Clostridia bacterium | reverse complement strand
TGATCGCCAGCAGGATCGAAGCGGTGAGCAGCGAGTTGCCCTTGCCGTCCCATGCCTCGCCGAGCGTGCGCACCATCGGCACGAGCACGACGATGCCGAAGAAGCCGTAGACGACCGACGGGATGCCTGCCAGCAGCTCAACCGCGGGCTTCACCACGCGATACAGCCTGTCCGGGCAGAAGAACGCCAGATAGATCGCCGTCAGCAGCGCGACCGGCACGCCCAGCGCAATCGCGCCGCCGGTCACATAGATGCTGCCCACGATCATAGGGAAGATACCGTAGATGTCCGCGCCGGGCTTCCACATCGTGCCTGTCAGAAAGTCCACGGGGCCGATCTTGCCGATGGCCGGCACGCCGCCGGCGAACAGGAACACGCAGATCAGCACGACGCAGAGGATCGACATGCACGCGGCGAGCAGGAAGACGATCTCCATCGCCTTTTCCTTCAGCCTGCGCATTTTGTAGCTTTGCTCCATCGTCATTCTCCTTGTAAAAGGCCGCGGGCGCTTTTTGAGCAGCCCGCGGCGTTCGTTGTTCGTCTTTGATTACTTGACGATGTCGCTCCAGACGGTCGTCTCGCCCATGAAGATGGAACCGATCTGCTCAACGGTCAGGTCCTCGACCGGGTTCTCGAGGTTGACGATCACCGCGATGCCGTCCATGGCGATGGCGCAGCTCTCGAGCTCGGCGGCCTCGGCCTCCTTCAGAGCGCGGGAAGCCATGCCGATGTCGTAGGTGCCCTCGATCGCGGAGGTCATGCCGGTGGTGGAGTCGGTGGTCTGCAGCTCGATCTCAGCGCCGGTGTTGACGGTCTTGTAGGCCTCGATCAGCTTCTCCATGACCGGGGAGACGGAGGTGGAACCGCCGATGACCAGCTTGCCGGTCACAGCAGCCGGGGTGTACTCAGCCGGGGTGCCCGGGACGTAGCCGTTGTCGGCGACGATGGCCTGGCCCTGCTCGCTCATCACGAAGGCGATGAAGTCGGTGGCCAGCTCGGTCTTGGTGTCGACCTTCCAGGCGATGTTGAACGGACGGGCGATGCCGTAGGTGCCGTTGGAGACGTTCTCGGCGGTGGCCTCAACGCCCGCGACCTTCACGGCCTTGACCTTGTCGCTCAGGGAGCCCAGGGAGATGTAGCCGATGGACTGCGCGTCGCCCGCGACGGTCATCATCATGGCGGAGGTGTTGTTGGTCACCTGCGCGTCGACGGTGGTCATGTCGACCTTCTTATCGTTGATCTTCTGCTCGACACCGGTCAGCTCGACGAACGCGCTGCGCGTGCCGGAGCCCTCCTCACGGCTGATGACGTTGATGCCCTTGTCCGCCTTGAACTCGGCGCAGGCCGTGGTGGCGATGCAGGCGAGCGCGAGCGCCGCACAGGTAGCGAGCTTGATGAACTTCTTCATTTTGATTTCTCTCCTCTTTTTGCTTGTCGCAGTTGGGGGTGTTTCGCTTTCTCTCTTTCGTCTCTCGTCTTGAGACGATGACATTGTATCCCGTGTGCGTAAAATCCAAAAGCAGCCCAATGTAAAAAAAGAGGTAAATCAAAGCAAATCTTTTTGCCGTTTTGTGAGCCGGATTTAACGTTGATTTGACATCGCGCCCGTCGTTTTTCCTTATGACACAAGGATTTTTCCCGTGTTCCCCCGCTCGCCCGCATGCGCCGCCCGACTTTTCATCACTTTCACATTTGAAACTTGCGCCCTGTCCCGCGCCCGTTTCTTCCTATGTATATGACCCACGCGCGCCGCCGCTCACCCGCAGATTTCTTTTTGCATGCGCTTGACAATAGTCCATTTCCGTACTAAAATGCATTTGGTACAGAATCGGACTATTTTTCGGAGGTTTCACATGAACAGCGCACACGATTACGCGCTTGAGTTGAAGCGCTATTACAAAATCTGGCAGGAGACGAACGTCGCCTACGAGGAATGGGCCAAGCAGCGCGGCATTTCCTCCTGCTGCTTAAACGCCCTGATCTCCATCGACTCCAAGGACGCCTGCACGCAAAAGAGCATCAGCCAGCACTGGGCCATGCCCAAGCAGACGGTCAACATGATCCTCAAGGATTTGCAGAATAAGGGCTATGTGCAGCTCGTCCCCATGCAGAGTGACAGGCGCGCTAAGCGCATCGTCTTCACGACGGCGGGCAAGGCGTTTGCCGATTCCGTCCTCGGCGAATTGTCAAGCGTCGAGCTGGCCGTCGCCGAGCGGATGGGTTTCGACACCATCCGCAGGGTCAACGAGGACAGCGAGTGCTTCCTCAATCTCTTTAAGCAGCTGGGAGGCATCCGGCATGACGAACATGAACAGGCGTGACGCAGCGGAGTTCTTCAAATTCGTCGTGCCGTCCATCCTCTCCTTCGCGCTCTCCGGCGTGTATGCCATCGTGGACGGCTATTTCGTGGGCAACCGTCTGGGCGACGCGGGCCTGTCCGCCATCAACATCGCCTATCCCATCGTCGCCTTCATTCAGGCCGCCGGCACGGGTCTGGGCATGGGCGGCGCAATCCGCTTCTCCATCTTCCGCGCGCAGGGCCGCGACGACAAGGCGCGCGAATTCACCGCCGCGGCGAACTGGCTGATGCTCGCCGCGAGCGCGCTGCTCACCGCGGTCATCATGCTCTGCGCCTCCCCGCTCCTTCGCATGCTGGGCGCGAGCGGCGATATGCTTGCGCTGGCCGAGCAGTACATCTTCGTCGTCACGCTCGGCACGGTGCTGCAAATCTTCGGCACGGGCCTCGTCCCGCTCATCCGCAACATCGGCAATTCCTCGTTTGCGATGATCGCCATGGTCGCGGGCTTTGTGACCAACATCACGCTCGATTACCTGTTCGTCTGGGTGCTCGATCACGGCGTCGCGGGCGCGGCCATCGCCACGGTCGTCGGACAGGGCGTCACGATGGTCTTCGCCATCGCCTATCTGATCCGCAAAAAGCAGTTCTCTTTCAAAATTTCCCTCGACCGGTTTCTGTCCGCCGCGGCTTCCGTCATCCGCATCGGCATCGCGCCCTTCGGCCTTGCCATGTCGCCCAATATCTCGCTGATGATCATCAACAAGTTCTCCGCGATTTACGGCGGCGAGGCGGCGGTCGCGTGCTACGCCTGCATCGCGTATATCCTCTGCATACTCGATCTCGTTTTGCAGGGCGTGGGCGACGGCAGCCAGCCGCTCATCAGCAAGCACTACGGCGCATCCGATTTCCCGCGCATGAAGGCCACGCGCGCGTTCGCCTATGCCTTTGCGCTCGCGCTCTCGGCCATCGGCGGCATGCTGATGTTCGCGGGCCGGGCGCAGTTCGGCCTGTGGTTCGGCACGTCCGCGCAGGTCAACGCCGAGGTCGCGCGCATCATGCCCATCTTCCTGGTCTCCGTGCCGTTTGTCGCCGTCACCCGCATCACCACGTCCGCCTTCTACGCCTCCGAGCGCACGAGCCTGTCTTACATCCTCACGTTTGCCGAGCCGGTGTTCATGCTCGCGCTCATGCTGATCCTGCCGCCGCTGCTTGGCGGGCAGATCATGATCTGGTGGAGCACCGTGCTCGCCCGCATCCTCTCCGCCGCGCTCGCGCTTTTGCTCAAGGCGCGCGCCGATGGGCAGGATTTTACCATGCCGTCTGAACAAATAAAGTCCACGCCCGGTAAGGCATGAGATTCGCGGTTTCTTCATTATAAAAGTATAAAAAACAGCCGCTGCGATTTTTACGCCGCATCGGCTGTTTCTTTGCACTTTGTTTATTGCGTTACGGGTTGAGCCTGTTCGGTCCGCGGAAGATGAACATCGCTTCCTTGATCGTCATGCCCAGCAGCAGCATGGTCAGGCGGTCGATGCCCAGACCGAAGCCGCCGTGCGGCGGGCAGCCGTAGCGGAAGAACTCGAGATAGAACTTGACATCCTCGGCCAGACCCTTCTCGTCGGCCTGCGCCTTGAGCTGATCATAGCGGTGCTCGCGCTGCGCGCCGGTGGTGATCTCCACGCCGCGCCAGATCAGGTCGTAGCCCTGCGGCACGCCGTTCTCGTCGCGCATGTGGTAGAACGCGCGCTTCTCCGCGCTGTAATCGGTGATGAACAGGAACTCGTGGCCGTACTTTTTCTGCACCCAGTCAAAGGAGAGATGCTCGGCCTCGGTCGTCAGGTCGCCCTTCTCCTCCTCCGGCACCTTGTAGCCGTACTCCTTCTCGAGCTCGGCGTACAGGTCGGCGAGCTTGATCACCGGGAACGGCGTCGTCGGGACGATGACCTTCGTGCCGAACAGGCGCTCGATGTCCTCGCCGTAGGCCTCCTTGACCTTGCCCAGCGCGTAGGTCAGCAGCTCCTCCTCCAGCTTCATCACGTCGCGGAAGGACTCGATGTAGCTGAACTCGAGGTCAAAGCCGCTGAACTCGGTCGTGTGCTTGCTGGTGAAGCTCTTCTCCGCGCGGAACACCGGGCCGACCTCGAAGATGCGCTCAAAGCCGGACGCCATCGCCATCTGCTTGTAGAACTGCGGGCTCTGCGCGAGGTAGGCGTTGCGGTCGAAATACTTGACCTCAAACACGTCCGCACCGGACTCGCTCGCCGCGCCGATGAGCTTGGGTGTGTGGATCTCGATGAAGTTCTTCTCGAGCAGGTACTGACGCATGGCGTTGATCATGCAGGTCTGCACCTTGAACATCATCTGGTTCTTCTCTGTGCGCAGGTCGATCCAACGGTAGTCGATGCGCTGGTCGATCGAGGAGCGCTCGTGGCCCTTGCTCGCCTCGCGGTCGATGGGCAGCGGCGCGGCCAGAGACTCGATGATGATCTGCTTGGGGTAGATCTCCACGCCGCCGAGCTTGACATACTCGCTCTCGACCGCCTTGCCCACGACGGTGATGACGCTGTCCAGCGTGATCGCGTTGACGGCGGCGTCAAGCGCCTCGTCGCAGCCCTTCTCCACCGTGATCTGCACCTTGCCGGTGATATCCTTGAGCACAATAAACGCCATCGTGCGCTTGTTGCGGATGTTCTCCACAAAGCCGCAGACCTTGATCTGCTCCGCGCCGCGGACGTCCTTTGCATACGTTCTTTCCATTGTATGTGTCCCTCCATTCGTGTACATACGTGCCGTTTC
>CALVTQ010000059.1 GCA_944362695.1 uncultured Clostridia bacterium | reverse complement strand
GCGACTATAAGGTTCCCCGGATAGGTGAGGGCCATGCCGCTGCCAGTGGCAGATGAAGGCATGGCCCGAACGCCCGGGAGAGTAGGACGTTGCCGACTAACTTTCTAAACGGAGCTGCGATGCGCGGTAACGCTTCGCTGCCGCGCGGGGGTACTGTCAAGAATTATGCGCAAAATAGTTTGAGCTCAGGCAGAACAAAGTTATGCAGACGGGTGGAAATCCACCCGCTCACCACCATATAGCGGAAGATGCGGCAGACGTCAAGGGTGGCGCAGCCACTTGCGAAGCCCTTGACGTTCTGGTGTATCTTCTGCTATCAGCTTGCAGCCTCCGCGGCCATTTCAGCAAAGTGCTTCATGGACATGTAATCTTTGGCTTCCTACTGCGTTCCGCGATACCTCACAAATCCGAACTTCATTCCGATCAGGGGTGGTTCAGATTTGTTGTTTTATCTCGAGTATTGTGGTGCGATTGCGAGGGGCTGACTATTCAAAAATAGCCCGGCTTTTATGAACCGGCTGCATCGTGCGCGCTGCGATTTTTTGCGATCTTTTTTTAAAAAATCGACATCAGCGCGTTTCTGTTTCGTCTATATCATCGAAAGGAGGTGAACGACGGGTGGAGATTGACAAGGCTCCGGGCGGCGAACGCGACCGGGTGCTGATCCGTTTGGTGAATCAATATCAGGGGCTGCTGCTGCGCATGTGCTACATGTACCTGCGGGATATGGAGCTGGCGAAGGACGCCGTGCAGGATACGTTCCTGAAAGCGTATCAGTCGCTGGACGATTTTCGCGGGGATTGCAGCGAGAAAAACTGGCTGCTCAAAATCGCCGTGAACACCTGCCGGGACATGCGGCGCTGCGCTTGGTTTCGCCACCATGACAGGCGCGTTACGCCGGAGGATTTGCCGCGGGACGTCCGGCTGCCGGACGACGATGATGATTTGGATGTCATGTGCGATGTCATGGCGCTGCCGCCCAAGCTCAAAGAGGTCGTTATGCTGTATTATTGGCAGGACATGAATGTCAATGAGATTGCCCGAACGCTGGGCATCACCCATTCGACCGTATCGTTCAGGCTGAAGCGTGCCAAAGAAAAGCTCCATGATGTGCTGGAGAGGAGGCTGGGTTATGGAAGAAATCAAAGCTAAGCGGATTGTCCGGCGCGTGATCGGCAAATCCCTTTGCGGCATCGCGGACGACCCCGGGATGGCGCAGCGCGTCCTGCGAATCGCCCATGAAAAGGAGGCGAGGAAAAACGCAGGGACGATCGGAAGAGGCAAGCTTGCGATCGCCGCGCTGGTTTTTGCGCTCGCCCTTGCGACGACCGCATTCGCGCTGACCCGTCCCGCCGTGCTGAATCTGCTGACGGGCAATGCGCCCGCGAGCGCGCAGCTCGAATCGACGGCTCAAAGCGTCACAGGCATAGGCTCGGCGGACGGCATCGCCGTCAGAATCACAGGCGTGGTATTCGACGGAGAAAATCTGGCGTTTTCCTATGAGCTGGAAAATGAACGGCCCGACACGCCGGCGCTGGTATCCGCCGGGCCCGTGATCAACATCGACGGCAGGCCATTCCCCCTGACGAGCTGCACGGCTGCCTCAGATGTGCCGCAGATGGTCCCCAGCCCGCACGTGGACGTTCTGCCCGTCAGGCGCAATCCCGCCGTTGGCGGCGGCGCAGCGTACACGGGCGGCCTCACGGGAGGCAAGGCCGCCTGCGAGCTGACGTTTACGGTGTACAGGCCCGAAAACAAGTTCGCCGTGCTGCTTGACCCGGACGGCATGCAGGCCCGTGCGGACAGCCTCACCGGCGATGCCCGCGCGGAGGCGGAGGACAGCCTCGTCACGCTCAGGAGCTTCCGCAACGCGGTCTTTACGACGGAGGCGGAGCTTGAACGGCGGCTTAACGAAGGCTGCACGCTGATCGACGGCTCCGGCACGCTGTATGATCTGCCGGAGAACAGCCATCTGGCCGAAACCGCGCAGATCAGCGTGACATTTGAGTTTGACGCCTCTGTAGCCTTCGCGTGCGATTTTGCCGGGGCCGGCGATCGCGCGCTGGACGGCGCGGCGCTGCATGTGGAACGGCTGCGCCTCTCTTCGCTTGAAACATACGTTGATTTGTGGCTGATTCCGCCGGAGAATACCGAAAGCGCCGCGCGCGGCCTGGCGCAGAGGTACGGCGCATATGTCCTGACCGACGAGCGGGGCGAGCCGGTTGTCTACAGCGAAATGGATTATATGGAGGACACGACGCCCCATGCCGTTCAGATTGACGGTCAGTGGGTATGCCGCTATCTCGCCCGGATGCCGGGCCTGCTGCGCTTCCCCGAGAGCGTGGCGTTCGTCGCGGGCGGAGAGGAGCTGCTCCGCTTTGATCTGACGCCCGGCGAATGAGCGGACGGGAGGCCCTGACGCTGCGGGATGCCTTTGCCCGGCGCCGGGCGGGGGCAACGCGCGATTCGCCTTCCCGATCAAACGCGCGCGCCGTCTTTTCCGCAATGACTTTTCCTCGCCGCGCACCGTTACGAGGATAAACCGCATCAAAATCGCCCGCGAAAGCCTGAAATCAGGATGTTTCGCGGGCGATGCATCATTCCGGTTTGTTTTGAATCTGCCGGTGCGCGCGGCAAAAAATTTGTTCAGGATGAAACAAACCGCCGCGCGCATCGTCTATATGACAGAGCCATTGATCCGGAGAAGGAAAAAATTCGCAAAAAAGGAAAAGAGCGTTCAACTTTCAGCCGGTCTGCGGCGTCTAATCATGTGAAAGGAGGTGACTGGCGAATGGAAGTTGTCAAGGGCCCTGACAGCAACCGGGATGCGAGGCTTGAACACATGGTGCAGGCGCATCAGGCGAATCTGCTGACATTGTGCTATGCTTATCTTCACGAGCGCGGATTGGCGGAGGACGCCGTGCAGGAGACGTTCCTGCGTGCGTATAAGGCGATGGATGCGTTCCGTGAGGATTGCAGCGAGAGGACGTGGCTGACGCGCATTGCGATCAACGTATGCAGGAGCATGCGCCACAGCGCGTGGTTCACCCGCGTGAACCGCAGGGTGACGCCGGAGGATATGCCGGAAATCGCGCATGAGGACGCGGAGGCCGCCGAGCTGGCCGAGGCCATCGGACGGTTGCCGGACAAGCTCAAAGAGGTCATTCTGCTGTACTACTATCAGGAAATGACGATGCCGGAGATCGCGAAAACAATTGGCGTCACGGTGTCGATGGTATCAAAAAGGATCAAGAAGGCGCATGCGAAGCTGCGCGGCGCGCTGGGAAAGGAGGATTTCCATGGATGAATATCGCGAGAATGTGAAGAAAGTGAAGAAGGCGCTGGAGCAGGACGCCGCGTTCATCGAGCCGAATCCGTTCCTCGCGCAGCGCGTGCTCGGCATGGCGCACGGGGCGACGAACGGAGGCTTGAAAGTGAAGAGAAAAGTTTCCGCCGGTCTAGTGCTGGCGTTGGTGATGCTGATGAGTGCGGTCGTGGCGCTCGCATGCAATTACAGCTATGTGATTCGGTTCCTCTCCGACAGGATTGAGGATGCTGAACAGGCGCAGCGCATGGAGGGCATGGTGCAGCCGTTGGGCATGGAGTTTTCCAGCACGACGGCCACGTGCACGATCGAGGACGCGTATTTCGACGGCAAGACGCTGGCGCTGGGCATCGGCATACAGACGGAGCGGCCGGTGTATCTGTCGGGCACAGAGGTGCAGGTGAACGACGGGTGGATCGACTATGCGGAAAATGGCGGCAGCATCGAGGATATGTGGGCGGGCAACAGTCCATACCCGCAGGTGGACGCGGCAGAGCAGATTCACGGCATCGAATACACGTTCATGGAGCCGCTGCCCAAGGGCGAGACGGCGAATGTGACCTTGCACATGACGCTGCTCGTGCCCCAAAACGGCGTGGCGGAGGTGGACATATATCAGGAGGATCACGAGGCGATGTGGGCGCAGATCGACGCGGCATACGAAGCGGGATTGACGCCCATCTCGGCGGACGAGCCGCATGAGGTGCTGATCCCAAGCGTCTGGCACGATACGCTCGACAAAACGCAGGGCTATCAAGGGCCGCTTAACGACGTGGATTCGCTGGTGCGCTATGCCAACATGGAGGAGATGTACACATTGAAAGCGACGTTTATGCTGGAAGCGAAGTGATCAATCGGGCGCAAAACACTTGCCAGCGGCAGCGATGCGCGGTATACTATGTGTATGGCAAAATAAAGAAAAAGTGAGGAATCGCCGATGCAATCGTTTATTCCCGCGGGCTATAAGCCTGCCCTGACGCTGTATCAGACGCAGAGCGCGATCAGCCTGATCAAGCGCGTGTTTCAGGACGCCCTCGCGCGCGAGCTGAACCTCAAGCGCGTGTCCGCGCCGCTGTTTGTGGAGCCGAGCTCCGGCCTCAACGACGACCTGAACGGCGTGGAGCGCCCGGTCGCGTTCGACATTCCGGCTGCCGGATCGAACGCGCAGGTCGTGCATTCTCTGGCGAAGTGGAAGCGCATGGCGCTGTATCGCTACGACATCCACCCGGGCAAGGGCATCTACACCGACATGAACGCCATCCGCCGCGACGAGGAGCCGGACAATCTGCACTCGGTGTATGTCGATCAGTGGGACTGGGAGAAGGTCATCACGCCGGAGACGCGCACAACGTTCACGCTGTATCAGACGGTGAACGCCATCGTCGGCGCGATCTGCGACACGCAGCTGACCGTGCGCGGCAAGTATCCGCAGCTTTGCAGCATGCCGCTGCTGAACAGGAACGTCACGTTCCTGACGGCGCAGGGCTTGGAGGACGAGTATCCCGAGCTGACGCCCAAGCAGAGGGAGAACCTCGCGGCGAAGAAGTACGGCACGATCTTCATCGAGGGCATAGGCGGCAAGCTGCGCTCCGGCAAGCCGCACGACGGCCGCGCGCCGGACTACGACGACTGGGATATGAACGGCGATATCCTGTTCTATAACCCCGTGCTCGACGCGGCGATCGAGATCAGCTCGATGGGCATCCGCGTGAGCCCGGAGTCGCTCGACCGCCAGCTGACGCTCGCGGGCTGCGACGACCGCCGGGCGCTGCCGTTCCATAAGATGCTGCTGGAGGGCAAGCTGCCGCTGACGATGGGTGGCGGCATCGGCCAGAGCAGACTGTGCATGTTGCTGCTGGGCAAGGCGCATATCGGCGAGGTGCAGTCCAGCATTTGGGACGAACATACCAAGAAGGTGTTCGAGGAAGCGGACATCACGCTGCTGTAAAGCATCGGGAGAGCGCGCGAAGCGAAGAAGGGTCCAGGGACTGGTCCCTGGTCAGACCGTCCGAAAAGAAGTGAAATCCCGTAGGCTCCAGTCAGACCGTCCGAAAAGAAGTGAAATCCCGTAGGCTCCAGTAGAGACAGGGGGACCTGAATGTCCTCGCTCTGTACTGTATAC
>CALVTQ010000058.1 GCA_944362695.1 uncultured Clostridia bacterium | reverse complement strand
GCCACCTCTTCCGGGGAACCTTATAGTCGCGCCCGGCGGTCGCTCGCTAAGGTTCCCGACGCTCCGCCCGCCTGTTTCCGCCAACCTTCGGCGTTATGTCTCGCCTGAAGTCCGCCACTGGCGGCGGCGAGCCATAACGGGCGGCGGCAGGCTCCGGTCCCAGAGGGAGAGGCAAGTTTAACTTTATGGGAATTGAGGCGGTTTGGTTCTGATGGGGGGTGCGTTTTTGGGGTTACGGGGGGGTAACGCAGGAGCTACGAACGTGAGCCCGTCACCCCCGCCCACCCAAGCCGCACATGGGGCCCGGCACAAAGGCCCCAACGCCCAAAAAGCTGCGCCGGGCTAAAGCAAAAAACGCATCGGGAGACCCCGAAGGGGGCTCCGTCACCGGCTCCAACAGGCGCGGTCAGGCCCCGAGGCGCGAACATTCGTCCCCCGTGCGGCGGAAATTGCCGGGCGGGTCAGGGGGCGGGGGCAGGGATTTCGCCCCGTGCGCAGAATATTGCATAGACGGAAAACGCGGGCGCAGGCCCGATGCATATGAGGAGAATGACGATGAAGAAATTTGCGATTTTCGCGGCGCTGGCGGTGCTGCTGGCGATGCTCACGGGCTGCACGGCGGTCGAGGACGCGCTGGGCAAGGTCGGCGACGACATGGAGGCCGCGATGCTGGACACGCCCGAGAGCAAGGACGAGAGCATCGACTGGGCGTTCGTGCCGGTCGTGCGCGAGATGGCGAGTACGCTGTTCACCGAGAGCTTCCCCGAGGCGAAGATCACAAACAGCGCCGTCGCCAGCCGCAGCGGAAGGAGCGACCACGTGATCGTCGTGCTCGACTTCGAGATGGGCGAAAAGAGCGGAAGCTATGGGTTTGAATACGAGAAAAACGACGCGGGCGAGTACGAGCTCAAGCGATACGGCGAGGGCGTCACGTCCGACGACCTGTGAGGGAACGCCATGCACGCGATGATCATCACCGCATACCGGGACGGCGAGGCGCTCGAGCGCGTCGTGCGCGCGCTGTCGGCGAGGGCGCTGTGCTTTGTGCACGCGGACAAAAAGAGCGCCATCACCAAGGCGCAGATTGACGCGCTGGACGCGATGGACAACGTGCGCGCCATGCGCCGCTACGCCGTCAACTGGGGCAGCGTGTATCACCTGTACGCGCTGCTGGACCTTTGCCGGATGGCGTTGGAGGACGAGCGCGTCACGCATCTGCACCTCATCAGCGGGCAGGACTTCCCGACGGTCAGCGCGGACGATTTCGAGCGCATGTTTGACGGCGATGAGCGCATCCACATGCAGAACATCGTCACGGGCGATTATCCCGAGCTCGAGCACCGCTACCGCCACTATCACTTCATGCACCTGCTCAACTACCGCGATATGAGCGAGCGCGCGCAGAGCTGGGTCGGGCGCATCGACCGCTGGCAGGACGCGCTGCACGTGGACAGGAAGCTCGAGCTGCCGCGCAAGGGGCTGGTGTGGATGAGCATGCCGCGCGACGCCGCGCAGTTCGCCGCAGAAAGCGAGAAGGGGCGCGCGCTGCTCAAAAAGCTCAAGTATACCTACATTCCCGAGGAGTTCTACTTCCAGAACGTGTTTTACGGCACGGAATTTGAACCGCGCGTGACCGGCGACGCGCTGCGCTTCTCGATCTGGGACGAGCCTGCGCGCGGGCTGCCCGCATTGCTCAATCTGGACGACATCGGGCGCATCGACGCGAGCGGCTGCGTGTTCGCGCGCAAGGTGGACGCGGGCTCGCCGCTGTATGACGCGCTCGAGCGGCGGTGGCTCGGCGCGTGAGGCGGAAAATAACTTGAAATGCGGCGGGGCGCATGCTATACTTTGGAAAAGAAAGCGAAACCCATCGGTCCGGCAGGATTCGTTTTCCTGCCGGATTTTGCCTGGGTGCGCAATGGGGCGCAGGATTCGCTTCAGGGGATCATGACGGGGGAATTGTGGACGATGAAGACCTTTGGAGAGGCCTTGCGGGAGATCATCGTGAGCAAGGGGCTGTCTGTGAGCGCCGCGGCGATGGAGCTGGGCTTTCGCAGCAAGACGGCCCTGTTTCGGATATTGGGCGACGAATGTCGGAGCGCGACGTCGAGAAAATGCATGGAGGCCGCGCGCGCCTCGAAGCTGCTGGCGCTCACGCCGCAGGAGGTGGAGACGCTCGAGCGGGCGCTTGAGGTCAACGAGATCGGCAGGCACACCTACGCGATGAACGGCGTGCTGCGCAGCATGATCCGCGCGTGCCCGCCGCCGGAGCAGACCGAGCCCATCGCCGTGGACGGCATCGAGGGCATAAGCACGATGCGCGAGCTGATCGACGCGTGCAAGACGATGCCGAGGCTGAGCGTGACGATCCTGGGCCGGTGCAGCCCGGACATACTGAGCCAGCTCTACGGGCTCGCGGACGCGCTGCCCGAGCGCGGCATACGGCACATTCTGGCCATCAACGAGCGCAGCGTCGAGGACATTCAGGCGTTCGCGGAGACGGCGTTCATGCTGTTCACGCCGGCGTATTCGCTGGGCGTGGTGCGCGAGAGCGAGTTCGAGGAGAGCTTCTGGGCGTTCCGCAGCCGGATGATCGTCATCGGCGGCGACAACGAGCGCGGCGAGCGCACCGTGTATCAGCTCATGTACGTCGGCGACAGGCGCTATGTGGGCTACAAGGACGAGACGGGCGGGCTCTGCCGGCACTGGGCGAAGATCGGGGAGCACTTTGGCGAGAAGGTCGACGACCTCAATGGGCATAGCACGGGCGCGGGGGGACTGCCGTTCCCGGAGAACTTCGTGCATCTGTGCGAGCGGTGCTTACAGGTCGAGGCGGGGCGCGAGATCCTGATGATCAGGCCGGACATCCCGGTGATGTGCGTGCCGCCGGAGATCTTCATGGCGTCGATCGTGGACAGGCTCGACGGGCAGACGGCGAGCTCCATGGCGCGCTACATCAGCCGGGCGGAGGCGATCCACGCGGCGCGATACGAGAACTTCATGGCGAAAAAGAAGCCGTCGCACCTGATCGTCGAGGAGGAGGCCATGCGCCGGTTTGCGCGCACGGGCCTGTGCGCCGACCACGTGTATCTCGCGCGCGCGTTCACGCCGCAGGAGAGGCGGACGATCCTGCGCGCGCTGATGGGCAGGACGCGCAAGAACACGGGCCTGCGGCTGTGGTTCAGCAAGCCGGGCATGGCGACCGACGGGCGCGAGGTGGCGGCCTACGACAGATTCGGCATCGCGCTGGTGAAGCCGAACACGAGCTGGCGGCTGGACGGCGACCACAGGGAGATGCTGCTCACCAGCGAGTTTCTGGCGAGCAGCATGCGCGATTTTGTGCACACGCAGGTGCTGAAAAAAGAGGTTTTGCCCGCGAGCGAGACGGCGCGGATACTGGACGAGCTGATCGAGCTGACGCGCGAGGGCGAATGAAAGGAGCATGCATATGGGCAGGGTTTACACGTCCGTGGAGGAACTGGTCGGCGGCACGCCGCTGCTGGAGCTTGCGCACATCGGAGCGCGCGAGGGGCTGGGCGCGCGCGTGCTGGCGAAGCTGGAATACCTGAACCCGGCGGGGTCGGCGAAGGACCGCGCGGCGCTGTCGATGATCAAGGACGCCGAGGCGCGGGGGATGCTTGCACCCGGCAGCGTCATCATCGAGCCGACGAGCGGCAACACAGGCATCGGCCTGGCGGTCATCGGCGGGCTGCGGGGCTATCGCGTCATCATCGTCATGCCCGACAGCATGAGCCGCGAGCGCCGCGTGCTGATGCGCGCCTACGGCGCGGAGCTGGTGCTCACGCCGGGCGCACAGGGCATGCGCGGGGCGATCGCCAAGGCGGAGGAGCTGGCGCGCGAGATCCCCGGCGCGTTCATCGCGGGGCAGTTTGACAACCCGGCGAACGCGGCGGCGCACTACGAGACGACCGGCCCGGAGATCTGGGCGGACACGGAAGGCGCGGTCGACGTGTTCGTCGCGGGCATCGGCACGGGCGGCACGATCACGGGCGTCGGGCGTTACTTAAAGGAAAAGAAGCCGGGCGTGCAGATCGTGGGCGTGGAGCCTGCGGGAAGCGCCGTGCTCTCGGGCGGGCAAGCCGGGCCGCACGGATTGCAGGGCATCGGCGCGGGGTTCGTGCCGGGCGTGCTCGATATGGGCGTGGTGGACCGCGTGATGCCGGTCACGGAGGAACAGGCGTACGCGGCGGGGCGCATGCTGGCGAAAACCGAGGGCGTGCTCTGCGGCATATCCTCCGGCGCGGCGCTGCATGCGGCGATGGAGCTGGCGAAGATGCCCGAATACGCGGGGAAGAACATCGTCGTGCTGCTGCCCGACACGGGCGACCGGTATCTGTCCACGGAGATGTTCGGAGAGTAAAAATCATGTGCCGTCCGGTCACGTGCCGGGCGGCGTTTTTTCTTTTTCCATACGGATGAGAAACGGCGCGAATGTTGCGGCGGCGGGCGGCATGGTGTACAATGACGATATGAAAACGCACACAACGGGAGGATATGGCGATGCGTAAAACACGGCTGGCCGCGATGCTGGCGGCGATGGCGATGACGGTGAGCGCGGCGGCGCAGGCGCGGGAGGTCGTCGTCTTCGCGGCGGCGTCGCTGACCGAGACGATGACGCAGATCGAGGCGCTCTACGAGGCGGCGCACCCGGAGACCGACGTGGTGTGCAGCTACGACTCCAGCGGCACGCTCAAGGCGCAGATCGAGCAGGGCGCGCCGTGCGACCTGTTCATATCGGCGGGCCAGAAGCAGATGGACGCGCTCGAGGCGGGCGGGCTGCTGGCGGAAGGCACGCGGGCCGACCTTTTGACCAACCGCGTGGTGCTCGTGGGCGACGAGACGAAGGTCACGGGCTTTGACGCGCTGGCCGATGCGCTCGCGGGCGGCGATGTGCTGCTGGCGATGGGCAACAGCGACGTGCCGGTCGGGCAGTACACGCAGGAAATTCTTCTGCACTACGGGCTTGACGAGGCGGCGCTGGCGGGCGCGGGCTGCATCACGTACGGCAGCAATGTCAAGGAGGTCACCACGCAGGTCGCGCAGGGGAGCGTCGACTGCGGCGTGATCTACGCGACGGACGCGTTCAGCGCGGGCCTGCCCGTCATCGACGAGGCGACGGCGGACAGGTGCTCTCAGGTCGTCTATCCCGCGGCGGTCATGGCCGGCGGGAACGAGGCGGATGCGCGGGAATTGATGGCGTATCTGATGGGGGACGAGGCGATGGGCGTGTTTGAGGGGGTGGGGTTTGCGTCCGTTTCCGATGCGGATGGCGGGACGCCGTGACGGTCTCGGGGATGCCCATGTGCGCAAAAGCGTAAAATTGCAAAAATCCGCATATTCTCTGTGGCCGAGGGGAGCCTATCTCCATCACACATATTGATATCTCCATCATTTGATGATAAAATGATGGAGATATCCGTATCGTGAGGGAGATGACCATGAGGGATTTTGATTATGTGAACGGCCCGGCGAAGCTGCTGACGCCGGAAATCGTGCAGATGACCGGCAGCATACACGAGCACAAGGGCAGGCAGGAGCTGTTTGTCGAGGCGAATGCGGACGAGCTGAAAACGCTGCTTGAGGTCGCTTTGATCCAGAGCACGGGCGCATCCAACAGAATTGAGGGCATTTTCACAAGCGACAAGCGGCTCAAAGAGCTGGTCAGCCAGAGGGTGGAGCCCCGCAGCCGGTCCGAGCAGGAAATCGCCGGGTACCGTGAGGTGCTCGCCGCCATCCATGAGAGCTATGAATACATCACGCCGAGGCCGAATGTGATTTTGCAGCTGCACCGGGATCTGTATTCGTATGCGCAAAGGGACGCGGGCGGCAGATACAAAAGCGCCGACAATGTGATCGCGGAAACGGACGCCGAAGGGAATCGGAAGGCGCGGTTTGTCCCCGTGCCCGCGTTTGCGACCGCGGAGGCGATGGAGGCGCTTTGCAGCCGCTTCCTCGAGGCGTGGGACGCAGGCCGCATGGACAAGCTGATTTTGATTCCCATGTTCATACTGGACTTCCTGTGCATCCATCCCTTCAACGACGGGAACGGACGGATGAGCCGTCTGTTGACGCTGCTTCTGCTGTACAAGGCGGGTTACATCGTCGGGAAGTATGTCAGCATGGAGATGCTGATCGAAAAGACGAAGGAGACGTACTACGAGGCGCTGGCGGCGAGCTCCGCAGGCTGGCATGAGGGCGAAAACAGCTATGAGCCCTTTGTGAGGTATTCTCTGGGCATCATGCTCAAGGCATACAACGAATTTGAAAGCCGCGTCGAGCATCTGAGGCATCGCGACCTTTCCAAGCCGGAGCGAATCAGGGCGGTGATCGACAGGAAGGCCGGTAAGATCACCAAGAAGGAGATCATGGAGCTTTGCCCCGATATCAGCAAGGTGACCGTGGAGAGGACGCTGACGGAACTGGTCAAAAGCGGGTACATCGCGAAGGTTGGCGCTGGGCCGAACACGGGCTATGTCCGCACATGAGGAAGGCGCACCGCCCGAAAATGCAGTTATATCAAGGCTTTTTGGCGCGGCGATGATGGGTATGAAACGCGCGGCTATGCCGCAAGAAATCGGAGGGCGCATGGACATTTTTCCGCTGATCAATTCGCTGCGGATTGCGGCGATCAGCAGCGTGATCGTGTTTTTTCTGGGGATCGGCGCGGCGTATGGGGCGTCGAGGCTGCCGCGCGGGATCAAGGCGGCGCTGGACGTCGTGCTGACGCTGCCGCTGGTGCTGCCGCCGACGGTGTGCGGGTTCGGACTGCTTTTGCTGGTGGGCGCCAAGCGGCCGCTGGGCATACTGCTGGCGGAGCTGGGCGTGAAGCTGGTGATGACGTGGCAGGGCGGCGTGCTCGCGGCGAGCGTGGTGGCGTTCCCGCTGATGTACCGCACGGCGCGCGGGGCGTTTGAAGCGTTCGACGAGACGCTCGCGCACGCCGGGCAGACGCTCGGGCTGGGCAATACATACATTTTCTGGCGGATCAGGCTGCCCGCGTGCAGGCAGGGGATCATCGCCGGGGCGGTGCTGGCGTTTGCGCGGGCGCTGGGCGAGTACGGCGCGACGAGCATGCTCATCGGGTACATCCCCGGGCGGACGGCGACCATCGCGACGACGGTCTACCAGCTCTGGCGCACGAACGACGAGGCTGGGGCGATGGCGTGGGTCGCGGTGAACCTGGCGATCAGCGCGGTCGTGCTCGTCGCGGTCAACATGCTCGAGGAAGCGCAGCGGCGGCGCGGAAAGGCGGCGGGGCGATGAGCCTGGAAGTGAAAATCAAAAAGCGGCTCGGGGCGTTTTTGCTCGATGCGGAGTTTGAGACGGGCGGCGGCGTCACGGGGCTGCTGGGCGAGTCGGGCTGCGGGAAGAGCATGACGCTCAAGTGCATCGCGGGCGTCGAGCGGCCCGACGAGGGGCGGATCGTGCTGGACGGCGAGGTGCTCTTTGACTCGGCGCGGGGCATCGACGTGCCGCCGCAGAAGCGGGGCGTGGGGTATCTGTTCCAGAGCGGGGCGCTGTTCCCGAACATGACGGTCGAGCGCAACATCCTCTGCGGGCTGCGCGGGGAGCGGGACGCGGCTGTGCGGCGGCGGCTGTACGGCGAGGCCGTGCGGATGATGCGGCTGGAGGGCTTGGAGAAGAAGAAGCCGCGCGAGCTGTCCGGCGGGCAGGCGCAGCGGGCGGCGCTGGCGCGGATATGGGTCAGTAGGCCGCGGGTGCTGCTGCTGGACGAGCCGTTCTCGGCGCTGGACGCGCACCTGAGCGAACAGATTCAGGTGGAGCTTTCCGAGCTGCTGCGGGGCTTCGGGCGGGACGCGCTGCTGGTCACGCACAGCCGGGACGAGGCATACCGGCTCTGCGGGCATATCGCGGTGATGCACGGGGGACGTGTGATCGCGGCGAAGGAGACGCGCGCGCTGTTTGACGACCCCGGCAGCGTGGCGGCGGCACGGATCACGGGATGCAAGAACATCGCCCCGGCGCGCAGGATTGGCGCGCATGAGGTCGAGGTGCCGGACTGGGGCGTGCGGCTGATGTGCGCGAAGGAGACCGGCGAGGGGCTCTGCGCGGTGGGCGTGCGGGCGCACGACTTTGCGCCGGGCGAGGCAGCGAACCGGCGGCGGGTCGTATTCGCCGGGGCGGTCGAGGAGCCGTTCGCGTGGATCGTACGCTTTCGCTTCGAGGGGCAGGACGAGGCGTCGCCCGCGCTGTGGTGGCGGCTGCCCAAGGGGGCGGGACGCGGCGTATTCCCGGACGAACTGGGCGTCGCGGCGGAGGACGTTTTGCTGCTCTACGGCGAGGGCTGTGGATAAAAGTGTGGACAACTGTCGAGAACTGTGTGGATAAATGTGGATAACCTGTGGATGACGTGGGGAAAACCGGGGAAAGAGCGTCGCCCGAAATCCGACACGGGAACGGATGTTCTGTGTTAGGCGGGACTACGAAAAATCCGAAAATACATTGAAAAGAGAAGATGACCGGCGGTTTGGCCGGAAATGGGCGGGTCTGTGCGCGAGAGAGTTGTGCACAGGCCCGTTTTTTGATGTGGACAAAGGGCGCTGCGAATGTGGACAAGGCGGGGAGGGGCGGCGGGCGGGCGGGAGGGCGCGACTTTTGGGGAGAGGGGAATGTTCGGCTTTTTGGGGGAGGGCGGTCGCTTTCTTCTCTCCTTCTTTTTGAGGGGGATGGTTTGCAAAACGGTGTGAAGCGGTGTATTTGATCGTAAAAAGATGTAAAAAGGGCGTGGTTTGCAAAATGGCGGGGAACGGTGTACGGGTGCGGGAAATGTGTGAAGAGGCGGCGGGAGAAAAATTCGCAAAAGAAAAAGCCCTGGCGGGGCAAAGAAAAAGACCGGCGGGCCGGTCATTTGGCTTTATGGATGATGTGGGCGACGCGCTCGGCGGTGAGGATGCGCTGCATGGGGTAGATCATCGTCGGGTGGGCGGGGTTGATGGAGCGCAGCTCGGCGTGATCGGCGAAGGGGTAGAAGCGCTTGATGGTGTACTCGCCGTCGGTCGAGGTTTCGGACTCGATATGCACGAGGGCGATCATGCCGGACTCAGCCTGCGTGCCGCGCTCGACGACGACGACATCGCCGTCCATGATGTCGGGCTGCATGCTGGCGCCTCTGGCTGTGCAGAGCATATAGCGTGCGGAGTCGGCATACTTGGCGGGAATCTCGATCTCGCCGTCGATGGCGGAATCGAACAGCGGGAGGCCCGCGGCGGCATAGCCGGAGACGGGGCGGGTATAGCGCGCGTGGGCGGGGCGGGGCCGGGCGGCGAGCGCACGGGGGCGGCGGCGGTTGGCCAGCGCGGCGAGCATATCGCAGGCGACGCGGCGCTCGGCGTCGGTGAGGCGGCGGACGCTCAGGATGAGCGCGGCCTCGGCATCGGACAGGCGAAGCGCGGGCGCGGTCTCGGCGCAGGCGAAGAACTCCGCCGGGGAGAGGTTAAGGGCTGTGCACAGCTCGAAGAAGAAATCCATCGAGGGGAGCTGCGCGCCCTTGCACAGGCGGTTGATATAGACGGTGGACTTGCCGAGGGATGCGGCGAGGGATTTCTGGGACATATGGCGCAGCTTGAGCGCGGCGCGCAGGCACGAAGCGAATGTGGGCATGGGATCACCGCCTATACAAAAAGTGTCGGTTTTATTATGACGGATTTGGACGCGAAAATCAAGGGGATAGGAAATAAAACTGAAAGAAATATTTTTGGGGTTGACGGATAGAACGGACGGGGATATAATTGGGGTATAAATTAAACAATTGGTTTAATCGAAGGAGGCGGGGCGGATGATGCCGGAATGGATGAAGGACGTGAAAAGCGAGGATTTGGGGAGCGATGCGCTGCGGGATATGGCCGATGCGATCGGGCTGGAGGCGACGCTGCGGCTCGTGGCGACGTACAGCGGGATGGTGATCTATGTGCCGAAGATGGAGACCGTCGGGCGCGTTGTGCGGGATCGGGAGATCTGCCGGGCATACGACGGGACGAACGCACGGCAGCTGGCGAGACGCTACGGGGTCTCGGAGAGCTGGGTGCGGCGCGTGGCGAACGCGAGGAGAAGGGGGAGCGGGAAGGCGCGAAAGGGCGAGAGTGGAGAGGGGTGAGGTTGAGATTGGGGGATGCGCGGGAGGTGTGACGAAGGGGATGGGGGACGGGTGAGCGAATGGGGTGACGGGGGGAGAGACGGGCGAGGAAAGAAAGGGCGAAAAGGAGAAGATGATGCGGGCTGCGGGGGCGCGGCTCGTTTTTCTTTCTCCCTTCCCTCCGGTGGTAGGGGGATAAATGCGGGATCGTAGAGGTAAGCAAAAGAAAGAGAGGCGGGCGAGGCTCGCTTTTTCTTTGTATTATTGGAAAAATTGGGGGTGGGGTGTGCAAAAGAAAACCCCTTGCCGGGGCGGGCGGTTTGGCAACCGCGTCGCGGGGCAAGGGGCGTGGGTTCAGCGGAGGTCGTCGGCGGGGATATAGGCCGACGTGCTCGCGCCGAGGCTGCCGGAGTGGATGACGGTCACGTAGAGCGGGGAGCCGTCGGGCTGGGTGAGCTCGAGCTGGCAGACGCCGTCGCCGTCGAACCGGTCGGTGATGTCGAGGGCCTGGTCGAGGTAAGAGAGGGTGACGGTGCCGTCGTCGGCATAGGCGACCTTGGGGGTGTCGTCGAGCAGGGCGATGAGCTCATCGGCGGTCAGCGGGCGTTCGGCGCCGTCGTCCTCGAGGGCGATTCCGCCGCCGCCTTCCTGATGCTGGGCGCCGTCCTCGCCGGTGTAGGTGAGGGTGTAGGAGCCGTCGCCTTCGGTTGTGAATGTGGCGTCGGTCTGGCGTCCGTTCAGCCAGATTTTGACGGCGGTCTGGATGCCGCCGAGATCCGCAGCGTAGGCCACGGAGCACAGCGCGAGCGCGAGAGCGGCGGCGAGGCAGACGGCTGCGGCGCGCTTGATGGGGCGATGGGTTTTCATGTTGAGCACCTCCGTGATGGCATCCGGGGAGGCATGAAGCGGGGCGAGCGCCCGGCGGATTTTTTCGTGATCGGTCATGTTCATTCCTCCTCCAGAAAGGTCTTGAGTTTGGCGCGCGCACGGTGCAGGCGGGTCGAAAACGTGCGCTCGGGGATGGACAGCAGCGAGGCGGCCTCGGCCGTTGAATAGCCCTCGTAATAGTAGAGCAGCACGGGGATGCGGTACTCTTTCGGCAGGCGCATGACCGCGTCAAAGAGGCTGCGGTCGGCGGGCTGGTCGAAGGCGAGGGAATTTTCGTAGGCGTCGATGCTCTCGCGGCGGTGCCACGGCGAGCGGAAGATCATCCGGCAGCGGTTGACCGTCACGCGGATCAGCCAGCGGCGAAGATGTTCGTCGGATTCAAAGACCGTGTCCGTTTTGTAGAGCGCGAGCAGCACGTCCTGCGTGACGTCCGCGGCGTCGGCGGGGCTGCGCGTGCAGCTATACGCGGTGCGGTAGATCGTGTCCATGTGCGCGCGGGCGGCTCGGGTGAATTCGTCTTGTGAAAACATATGCTTTCCTCCGTAAGGCCTTACGCTATATATGTGCGCGGGGAGGGGGATTGCTTTCATGGCGGGGGAAATTTTTTTGATGGGGACAGGATAGCATGGATTTGTGGGGTGTGGGAGGGGGTTTTTTGGGGCTGGGAGTGGGGCGGGCGTTTGGGATGATTGCAATCGGGTGGGGAGGTTTGGGGGACGGGATCGGGGAGCGGGGCGTTTGCGGTCTGATGGGGCGTGGGTGGGGGTTGATAGGTAGGGCCGCCCGGCCCGCGCCAGCTGGTGGCCGCCGCCGCCGACCCCCCCGCTTGGCCCCCCCCCGTGGGGGGGGGGGG
>CALVTQ010000057.1 GCA_944362695.1 uncultured Clostridia bacterium | reverse complement strand
AAGCGCATCGGCTTCTCCTTTGACTGGAGCCGCGAGGTCAACACCACCGACCCCAACTACTTCAAGTGGACGCAGTGGATCTTCCTGCAGCTCTACAAGAAGGGCCTGGCCTACAAGAGCGAGATGCCGGTCAACTGGTGCCCGAGCTGCAAGTGCGGCCTGGCCAACGAGGAGGTTGTCGCGGGCAAGTGCGAGCGCTGCGGCGCGGAGGTCATCCGCCGCGTCAAGAGCCAGTGGATGCTCAAGATCACGGCCTATGCCCAGAAGCTGCTCGACGGCCTGGACGACGTGGATTTCATCGAGAAGGTCAAGGTGCAGCAGCGCAACTGGATCGGCCGCAGCGAGGGCGCGGAGATCGACTTCGCCATCAAGGACACCGACCAGAAGCTGCGCGTGTACACCACCCGCGCGGACACGCTCTTCGGCGCGACGTACATGGTCGTCGCCCCGGAGCATTCGGTCGTCGACGCCCTCAAGGACCGCATCACCAACTTCGACGAGGTGCTCGCCTACCGCGAGGCCGCCGCGCGCAAGAGCGATTTTGAGCGCACGGAGCTGGCCAAGGACAAGACCGGCGTCGAGCTTCAGGGCATCCGCGCGATCAACCCGGTCAACGGCAAGGAGATCCCGATCTTCATCTCCGACTACGTGCTGGTCACCTACGGCACCGGCGCGATCATGGCCGTCCCCGCGCACGACACGCGCGACTGGGATTTCGCCAAGAAGTTTAACCTGCCGATCATCGAGGTCGTCGCGGGCGGCGAGGACGTGCAGAAGGCCGCGTACACCGACGTGGCCGACGGCGTGCTGGTCAATTCCGGCTTCCTCAACGGCCTGAAGGTCGCCGACGCCAAGAAGGCCATGATCGACTGGCTGGTCGAGCACAAGATCGGCGAGCGCAAGGTCAACTTCAAGCTGCGCGACTGGGTGTTCAGCCGCCAGCGCTATTGGGGCGAGCCGATCCCGCTGGTCTACTGCGAGAAGTGCGGCTGGGTGCCGGTGCCGGAGGATCAGCTGCCGGTGCTGCTGCCGGAGGTTGACAACTACGAGCCGACCGATTCCGGCGAGAGCCCGCTGTCCAAGATCGACAGCTGGGTCAACACCACCTGCCCGTGCTGCGGCGGCCCCGCCAAGCGCGAGACGGACACCATGCCCCAGTGGGCGGGTTCTTCGTGGTATTTCCTGCGCTACGCCGACCCGCACTGCGACACGGCGCTCGCCCGCTATGACGAGCTCAAGTACTGGATGCCGGTCGACTGGTACAACGGCGGCATGGAGCACACCACGCTGCACCTGCTCCACTCCCGCTTCTGGAACCTGTTCCTGTACGACATCGGCGCGATCCCGAACAAGGAAGCCTACAACAAGCGCACCAGCCACGGCATGATCCTCGGCGCGAACGGCGAGAAGATGAGCAAGTCCCGCGGCAACGTCATCAACCCGGACGACACCATCGCCGAGATCGGCGCGGACGCCTTCCGCCTGTATGAGATGTTCATGGGCGCGTTCGATCAGGCGATCCCGTGGTCGACCGAGGGCGCGCGCGGCTGCCGCCGGTTCCTCGAGCGCGTGTGGCGCTTGCAGGATATGCTGACCGACGAGGAGGGCGTGCGCCACGAGATGGAGGTCGCCGTCAACGCCATGATCAAGAAGGTCAGCGAGGACTACGAGCGCATGAAGTTCAACACGGCGATTGCCGCGATGATGAGCTTTGTCAACGACGTGTACAGCAATGGCAAGATCAGCCGCGGCGAGCTGCGCGCGCTGATGCTCTGCCTCAACCCGGTCGCCCCGCACATCACCGAGGAGATGTGGGAGGCCTGCGGCTTCGGCGAGCCGGTCTACACGCAGAAGTGGCCGGCGTGGGACGAGAGCAAGCTCGTGGCCGACGAGGTCGAGATCGCCGTGCAGATCAAGGGCAAGGTGCGCGCGCGCATCATGGTGCCCGCGAATCTTGGCAAGGACGACGGCGAGAAGCTGCTCGAAAACGAGACGGTCAAGAAGCTGGTCGGCGATACGCCGGTCAGGAAGCTGATCTTCGTGCCGGGCCGCCTGCTGAATATCGTCTGCTAAACAGCATCAAAGCCTCACAAACAAAAATCACCGTTCCCCGATGCGCCGCGCGCGTGCCGGGGGACGGTTTTTTGTATGTCGCAATTCGAGACTTTTCCTCTCTGGCGCAGCCGGTCACGGAGCCGCCTGCGGCGTCTCCCGATGCGCTTTTGCTTTAGCCCGGCGCAGCCCTTTGGACGTTGGGGCTTTTGTGCCGGGCCCCATGCGCGGCTTGGGTGGGCGGGGGGGGCCGGACAGCCGTGTGCGCTTTGCCGGTGCTGCTCGCGTGGCAGACCCTCTCCGTCAGGCTTCGCCTGCCACCTCTTCCGGGGAACCTTATAGTCGCGCCCTGCGGTCGCTCGTTAAGGTTCCCGACGCTCCGCCCGCCTTCATCCGCCACTGGCGGCGGCGGGCTCCTTCCGGGGAACCTTATAGTCGCGCCCTGCGGTCGCTCGTTAAGGTTCCCGACGCTCCGCCCGCCTTCATCCGCCACTGGCGGCGGCGGGCTCCGGTCCC